>JBGPZS010000196.1:0-7232 GCA_041493865.1 Terriglobia bacterium | reverse complement strand
TTCGTCTTCCTGCGGCGGCCGGCGAAATTCAGGCGGTGTAATGTTTTTACTGGGGTTGGTTTTCGGCTCCACAACGTCACGGTTATCGCGCGTCTTCAGCGCCGGAGGCGCTCCGCTGCGCCGTTTGTTTTCCGCCCGCGCGGCAAAAGTCGATTCCACCAGCGCAGTGCTCTGTTCCGCAACGTGGCCCACTGTTTGTCCTTCAACTTCCGGGCGCGTTGAGACCATTACTTTCTGCCGGGCACGGTCCGCGCGCTGCGCCTGTTCGTAATACGATTGCGCTGTCTCCTTGTCGCCAGTCAACTCCGCCAGGTAACCCATATTATTCAGGGCGAAAGAATTATTGGGATCGAGTTTGTAAGCCTGCTGGAAATTCTCACGCGCGGTCTGGCGGTCATTGCGATTCATCGCCGAAACGCCCCTCAGGTTCAATCGCGCCACGCGGGCCTGCAGGTCTTGTGATTTGCTCAGTTCTTTGCGGCTGCTGTTCGCGTTGCCCGCCGCTATCTCGCTGATCGGCTTGCCGCGCCACTTGGCGTTGAAGGCAATCACAATCGGCTCGCGTGACCCGGTGGCCGCCGAGCGGTCGTAATACCGGATTGCTTCTTCCAGTTCGCCTTCCTTCTCTTTCGCAAAGCCCATGTTGTTCAGCGTAAAAGGATTGTTGGGCTCGATCTTGAGCGCCTGCTGCAGCACCACGTCTGCTTCCGGCGCGCGATCGGCATTCAGCAGACCCAGCGCCTGGCTGTTCAACTCGTTGACCTTCATCGGACCTTCCGCCGTGTGACCGGCTACCGAAGCCACCGTCTTGCCCTGCACTTCATCAGTGGTTGACCTATCGATCACGGCTTCTGAAGTGTTGGCCTGTGCCTGGTCGTAATAGCGCCGCGCGCGCTCCAGGTTGCCTTCCAGTTCAGACACATAACCAAGGTTGTTCAGCGTAAACGGATCATTGGGATCGACCAAGTAGGCCTTATAAAAAAGCTGCTTGGCTTTATTGATGTCATGTTTCTTGAGCGCCGCTACGCCGTCGCGGTTCAACGCCTGCACCGGCGTGTACTTGCTTTTCTTAGGCAACGGTATGCGAAGTTCCTGTGCTCCAGCCGGCGCCATGCCGGACAACACACCGAACGCTAGAACGGAAAGCAATAGGGAACGCATGGGTCTTTTAAGTCCTCGCTTGGGCCCTGGCCCGCTTCTCACACTGGTTCTCACAAGAAAAGGTACACACAAAAAAGCCGCAAAGCAGTAGCTCTGCTTGCTAGTTGGATGGCGGAATCCACTCTCGGGTTGGGCTGCCGGAATTGCAGGCTGCCCTGCCATCTGAGTTGCTGCTGTCTGCATCCAAACGAATGTTGATTTGAACCAGTGTTCGACCCGGTGTGTCTAAAACTCTTATGCATCGATTCTCAATTGCTTCGCTCGCGTTGCTATTCGTAGTAATGTCCGCCGTGTCCGGCTGGGCCCAGGCCAATTCACCCTCGCCCGATCCCAAGCAGGGTACTGGGTTGCAGGAGACAGCGCTGCCGCAGATGCTGGTCACGGGCACGCAAACGCAGACCCAGAATCCAGCGCCGCAGCCTACTGATGCAAAACCCGGCAGCACCCCCACGACTGCTCCAACGCCCGGAACTCTGCCGTCCGGCCAGAAGCAGCAAGCGCCTGCGTCTTCGACAGGCGCGCAGCCAGCTGATCAAGAAAAATCCGGAGCTCAGCAGCAGAGCACTACCCAGCCTGCTGGTGGTGTGGCGCCAGCGCTTGCACCGGTGCCTGCAACACAGCCCCAGGCCCCGCCGGCACAACCAAAGACGGAGATTCTGGATAGCTCAGCCACTTCCGGCGCGCTGGTCACCAACGGTCACGATCCTATTCTTGATCCGCCGCCCGTGCCGCTCACCACAACCACGCTGGTCGGGGGCACCATCAGCGGCATCGATCGCCTGCGCAACCGCATGACCGTGCAGGTCTTCGGCGGCGGCAAATGGAGCGTGAACTTTGACGAGCGCACGCACATCTTCCGCAACGGCGCTGAGACCACGCAGCTGGCGCTCAAAAAAGGCGAGCGCGTTTATGTTGACACCCAGCTGGACAACAATCGGCACGATATTTTTGCCCGCAATATCCGCGTCGGGGTGGCCGCGCTGCCGGCCGATGCCGATGGCCAGATCGTCGACGTGGACCTGAAACACAAGGAGCTGACCGTCCGCGACGCCATCAACTCCGTCCCAGTGCGCTTCGCCGTTGACCAGGCGACGCGCATCAGCACGGGCCAGACTCCCACGGCATTCAAAGATGTCCGCCCGGGTACTCTGGTGCACGTGCGCTTTGCCGCTGAGAGCCCCAATCGTGGCCTGGCGCGCGAGATCAGAATTATTGCCGCTCCCGGTTCCAACTTCACCTTTTCCGGCAAGGTCACGTTTCTCGATCTCCATCGTGGCGTCCTGGCCATCCAGAACTCCACTGACGATAAGAACTACGAGATCCACTTTTCTCCCGCCACCACCGTGGACAGAAGCCGTCTGGGTGTGGGCATTGACGTCCTTGTCATCGCGACGTTTGAGGGAACGCAGTACACCGCCCGCTCCATCAATGTGACCAGGGCAAATGAAGTGATGGAGAAGTAGGCCACGGAAGACAACCACAAACGATTGATACGAAATACGGTAGGTCTGAGTGTCGTGGTCCCATCCTGCTCAGAAGTTACCTGGCTTTTCAGCTTCAGCGAAAGAATGGGTTTCTAGCACCCCATTTTCCCGAAAGAGGGAGAGATGTTTAGGCAGGGCTTACAGCGCCTGCACCAGTTTCTTGTGGTAGGTTGCGCCGTAGACCCGGCTGAAGGCCTGCGCCAGCGACCTGGCGTTTTTGTAGAACGAGATCATGTCAGCGCTGCCGAGCCGGAGCAGGGCCTTGAAGGTGGGCGGCTGGGCAAAGGGAAGCAGCTCCATACGCACGAGCCACCAGCACAGGCGAAGACGGATGACGAAAGATGAGATCCGGCATTGGGCGCAGACGTCGCGCAGGGAAAGGACCGCTTCCTGAAGATCGGAGTCCAGCAGCTCCCAGTTCTCTCCGCGCTCGTATTTCGCCCAGCCGAGAAAGACCTGGGCATTATTCGATACCATGTTGCAATAGTGGACCGCCAGGTGAATACGTTTCCACTGCGTCTTCCGGAACTCTTCCGTAGAGAGGCTGGCCCGGAGATAATCTTCGACCTCGGGATGAAACGTCCCGTTCAGGGCGTCCATGTCCACACTCAGCAGGAAAGGGAAGACGTCATTGGGAGCGCGTACGGAGAACCGTGTGGTCAATCGATACGCTGCAAGCACAGCCGCCAGCAGCAACGCGAAAGCAAACGCGCCAGTGATCATCAGTCTTTCCCCGCAATCCGCTTCAGCGCTTTCAGGTACTGCCGGACCGTGGCCAGGTTCTTTTCAGGGCCGTTGAAGCTGGCCCATCGGCTTCGCGGTTCCACCGGAAGAAAGCAACTAGCTATCCAGATCAATACGGCCAGTATGTATGACACCGGCGGGCCGTATTTTGCCAAAAAATTGAATTCTGTTCCAAAAATAGAACGCAGCCAATAGGAGAGCAGCGATCCTCCGGCCAAGATGGCAAAGCCCACCACCACGCCGTAAGGATAGGTCGGCCAACTTTCTCCCATCAGCAGCCAAGCCAATGCCAGAAACATTAGAAACAGGCCGCCCTTCACGCAGTTTACCACCGTGGCGAAGGAGAGAATCAATACTATGAGTGGCGGCGCCTGAGCGGGCGGATGAAACAGGGCGTTTCCGATGAAAATCACACAGAGAACGGCCACCGCGCCAGGGAAGACCATCCAGAACCACGGCCAATCACGATAGTCGAGGATGAAGACGTCGTGAAAGGCCTCGTACAGGGCCAGGAGTGCCAACAGCGCGTCGAGAGCCTCAGTGGCCCAGTAAATCTTGAAATAAGTCTGATAATCGCGCATTGCAGCGAAGCCGACGACCGTCGCTGCTATTGAGAAAAGAACGTAAGAAAAAAAGAAAGGATACTTCTTATAGATCTGGCGCCGAACAAGCAGAATCGCTAGACAAACTGCAAGGGCGGTTCCGAACATAATCAAGAACAGGTCTGAATGTCCCATATATTTATGGGGGCCAGATTAACCCAGCCCCCTCAAGAACTAACAACTCACCGGATTGTGACGGCTTAGCGTAACAGAGTGGTACAGGATTCGGGCCCGGCCGCCAGAACGGGGGTCGAGCCCCACGCGGCAAGCAGCAGCGTAACTACCAGAATACGAAGTACTTTTTTCATCTTGTTGCTCCTTTTTGCCCGAATTGGGAATTACTTCACAGGGCAGGGTCTTGGCCAACAAAGTGGTACAGGCAATGGCCCGACCGCCAGAACAGGGGTCGAGCCCCAGGCGGCAAGCAGCAGCGTAACTGCCAGAATACGAATCATTCTTTTCATGTTGAACTCCTTTTTGCGCGAATTTGGGAATTACTTCACAGGGCAGGGTCTTGGCCAACAAAGTGGTACAGGCAATGGCCCGACCGCCAGAACAGGGGTCGAGCCCCAGGCGGCAAGCAGCAGCGTAACTACCAGAATACGAAACACCTTTTTCATGTTGAGCTCCTTTTTGTACGAATTGGGTATTACTTGACAGAGCAAGGATTCGGATAACAAAGAGGCACAGGCCAGGGCCCGGCCGCCAGAAGAGGGCTCGAGCCCCAGGCGGCCAGAAGCAGGACAACCGCGACAATACGAACCATCCTTATCATGATTTGCTCCTTTTTCGGCAAGGAATACCAGAATAAGGATAAGTCTTTTATGTCCGTATGGGTAAAAGTGGTTTAGGTGAGCGCACTTACTGAAACGCGGCTGGGAAGGCGTTCTGCTTGATAAAATGAAAAGTTTTTGCACAACGGGGGAGCAACGAAGAGTGGTTTCCCAGTCTGGGACGGCGAATACCCAGGCGGGGTGTCCTTGACACGGATACCTCCAGGTAGCATGATTCAGGAACCAGATGTACCAGAATTTACGAAAACATGAAACCGCGCCACATGAAGAGCAGAAAAGAGAGCAAGACCCAGAAGCTCACGCCCCGGCGCCGCGGCCAGGGCGATATTGAGCCCACCACGCCCAAAAGTTATACGCTGCCCTTTGCCGCGATCCTGGAGATCCGCAGGGTGGCCAGGGAATATGGTTCCCAGGGACGCGCGCTGCAGGTGGCCTCAGAACTGTTGGTCCGCATGAAGAACCCGCCCGCGGCCAGCCCGGCCGATCCGGATACCCTAATGCGCATGACTTACAAGCTGACGCCGCGAACCATCCGCCTGATCGACGAGCTGGCGCGCACGCAATATGACGACGCGGGCCAGGCCATCTCCGCCTGCCTGAAGACGCTCAGCATGAAGAAGATCAACTAGGGAGCGTGCTTCTCTCTTCAGGGGCCTTGCAGTTCGCGAATGCCGACGACGCCGAAATCGCGGCGCACCTCCGCCCAGACTTCTTCCCGGACCTCCGGCGTGTCCGGCAGGTTGTGCGCGGCCAGGAATTCGCGCACGTGGAAATAAATGTTCCAGTCTTCATCGACGTAGAAGCCTGCGCCGATATGTTTCAGCTCTTCTCTGTCCATTGTGCTCAGCGTGCGCAATACCTATAGCGTAATACTTTTAGGTATCATACACCTAGATCACTTGTGTGGACCTGAGCAATTCGGGGGCGGCAATCGAATGTTCCGGACCCGGCAACGCGGGAGCGCCGAAATCGCGCCGCATTCAATCCTGGACCTCGATGACTGGTATCTCGCCGAAAATATCCTGGATCTCTTCCCAGACCACGGCCCTGACTTCGGGCGAATCAGGCATGCCGTGCAGGGAAAGAAATTCGCCCATGTTGACGCATAAACGGCCTTGGCCGTCAGCGTAGAAGCCCGGGATGAGCGGAGTAAGGTTTCGCATAGTGGTTCCAGGTGGCCGCCGTTTTGTGTCTAGTGCATTTGGGAGCGAAAATGTTTCACGAATGACTCCTATAGGCAAAAAATATTTTGATACCTAAAGGTACGTAAAATGTTCCAGGCAGCAGTACACCTTATTTTGTTAAGGAACTGGTAAAGAATGTTAGGTAAGGCTGGCCAGCCTGGGATGAGCTAGAGAGGGGGGAGGGCACGTCCGCGCTTCGGCTTCGGTTTCTGTTTGGCGTCAATGATCCGCCACGCTTCCAGCAGATGCACGGCCAGGTCCTCGTCGCTGATGCGGGCCAGCTCGATCCCGATCCACCCGCTTACGCCCACATACGGAGGATAGTAGTACTTCTCCGGCGAGGTCTTGAGCAACGTGGCCTGCAAGCCCGGCTCAGTGGGGACCACGGCCGCAATATGGCCGTCATTGTGGTGGTTGTTGGAGAACATGCAGTAGACGCGCTTGCGCACGAAGAACGTCGGCTCGCCGTGCGAGATCTTTTCCGTCGTCTGCGGCAGCGCCATACAGATCCGGCGAACCCGCGCGATGTGCTCTTCGCCGCGATCGGGCTTGGCCGTTTTTGCCGCCCGGACAGTCTTTGCTGGTTTCATTTCCGTCCTGGAACAGAATCGGGGCGCTGAAGAACCGCCGATTCGTTTCGCACCATAGCTTTATGAAGGCCTTTCTGTTCTTGCCTTCTCCCGCTCCTCAGCCATATGACGCAACGCACACCCTTTATCGGGAGTTGGGTCCTTTACCAGTCCGTAAGTTTTACGTCCTTCGTGTTCTTCGGGCAGGTATTCGGTAATCGGCCGGCCCTGTGGATCCACGAACAGCAAGCAATGGCAGTACTTGTAGATCTGCATGTCGTCACAGGCGCAGATCCACGTACGATGCATGGCTTCCTCTTGCTTGTCGGGGTAAAAGCGGCAAGGGCACAACGGCTTGCCCAGCGTGTCGAGATGGCGGGCCAGCCCAAGCACCACAGCTTCCGTTACTTCTTTGTCGGGATGAGTTGAAGTGCCTGATTTCGCGCAGTACTTTTCTACGAATTTGCGTATCCGCTGTAATGCGCCGTCGCTCACGGTGGGGCTCACAGGGAGGCTCCGAACAGAATGAATCTTACCTGGTTCCAGTATACGTGGCTGCTTGCTCGCCGGGCATTTCTTGACCTGACACGCATAAGAAAAAACCGGACCCTGGCAGGGTCCGGCTCGCCCAAAAGGCGATAAAGATTTAGGAGAAAAAATAGAAAGCTCAATTGTTCAGTAAGACCCTCCTTTC
>JBGPZS010000562.1:0-2652 GCA_041493865.1 Terriglobia bacterium | reverse complement strand
CACGTGGGAACAAGTGCTGGAATCAATCCTCGCGGAAGAGGAGGCTGCCAGCAGATGAACCTTGGCGCCGTGGAGCAGATCGCCAAAGCTATCCTTTATGAGGGATATATGCTCTATCCCTACCGGCCTTCAGCGGTGAAGAACCGGCAGCGTTGGAACTTCGGCGTACTCTATCCGCAATCTTATTCTGAAGCCCAGCAGGGCGCGGATGCCTGGGTGTCCCAGACCGAATGTCTGGTACGCGGAAGCGTGTTCCCTTCCATTGAGGTCAGGGTCAGGTTCCTGCAATTAGTTGAGCGCAGCATCGGGCGGCTGGCAGAACCACTGGCAGAGTGGCCTGCCAATGGTCAAGTCAGGTTCGAGTTGGTGCCAAGCCTGGAAGTCGGGCAGCGGACCTTTCAGGCCTGGCAGGAAGCGGAAGAACGGGAGATATCGATCCGGCTGATATATGGTGACTCGCTCGCCTCTGTTCCGTCCCAGACCAGGCATGATTTTCAAGCAGCCCGGCACTTCGAACCCCTCCGCAATGAAAACGATCAAGTTGTAGGCGTGATCGTGCGCGATAAGGCAAACCTTTCTGTCGTTGTGGAAGCGTCGGCAAAGCGTTGCGAGCCAGACGTTTTTAGAATCACGGTGCGAATCTGCAACCACACCACGTTCGCGGCTCCCGAACAGAAGACGCGCGACCATGCGCTCATGTATTCCCTGGTCTCAGCGCACGCCGTATTAGGGGCCAATAACTGCGAGTTTGTTTCCCTGCTGGATCCCCCAGAAGATTTGCGCGTAGCGGCATCAAGCTGCCAAAACACGGGTACGTGGCCGGTGCTGGTTGGCGACCCGGGAAGCCGCGACACCATGCTCTCCTCGCCCATCATTCTCTATGACTATCCGCAAATTGCTCCGGAAAGCGCCGGTGATCTGTTCGATGGACTTGAGATCGATGAGATCCTTTCCCTGCGCATCATGACCATGACAGACGAGGAGAAGCGCGAGATGCGTGACTCTGATGATCGCGCCCGCCAGATCCTCGAACGCACGGAGACGCTGCCCCCGGAGCAACTCATGAAATTGCACGGCGCCTTGCGTAGCCTGGGCCCGCTCGATAAGGAGGCCTCATGAACGAGTGGGAATGGCAGCTTCTGGAAGACAAGACCCTCGTCGACCACATTGTGATGGCTGGAACAGAAGTCAGGGTGGGTGACCGCGTGCGCTTGCATCCACGCAAGGGCGGCGATGTGCTGGACATCGCATTGGCCGGACAATCAGCCACCATTGAAGCGATTGAACAGGACTATGAAGGCAATCAGCACGTATGCGTGGTGCTGGATGCGGATCCCGGGCGCGATCTTGGACTTTTACGCCAACCAGGACATCGTTTCTTTTTCAGCCCGGAAGAAATCGAGCCGCTTCCCAAAGATGGCAGCGAGCCTCAGGTTACCGCGCAAAAGCCGCGCATTCTTATTGCCGGCATCGGCAACATTTTTCTGGGCGATGACGGCTTTGGCGTGGAGGTGGTGCGGCGCCTGGCGCATTGCCCGTTGCCGGAAGACGTGCGCGTAGCTGACTTCGGCATTCGCGGCTTTGACCTGGCGTACGCTCTCCAGGACGGCTACGAAACCACGATCCTGGTAGACGCATGTCCTCATGGGCAGCAGCCAGGGACTGTTTACCTGATCGAACCCGCGCTGGAAATAGCCGACAACAGCGCGCAGCAAAGCTTGGTAAACGCCCACAGCATGAACCCCATGAGCGTGATTTGCATGGCCAGGGCGATGAATGCGCCAATCAAGAGAATACTTCTGGTCGGCTGCGAACCGGAAACTCTGGGCGGTGAGGAAGGAGCGATGGGGCTAAGCGCACCAGTGGAAGCCGCCGTGGACGTGGCGGTAAAGCAGATAACTTTGTTGGTCGATCGAATCCTGGATGGAACCTGGGACAAATAGGAAAGCTGAGGGGCCCTTAGAGAATTGCAGCGACATAAAAGAGGAGGCTAACGTGGCACTGGACATCGATGGCAATGGACACGCAAATGGAAGCTCAACCGACAAAGACACGCTGTATATGCTCGGCGGTCTGGCCCTCATGATTTTCGGAGCTGGACTGATTATTTCTAATCCGGTGGTGCGCCGTTACCTGGGCCAACTGGGAATCGGAAACCTGACGCAGGCTGCTTTGCCTGACGTTGAGCGGTATTTGAAGTTGCGCAATATGTAATCGGTTACGCAAAGTAAAGAGCTAGTGATGGTAAGTAGTCAAACCCTCGACCCAACGGTGTCTGCACGAGAGCGACCCCGCGTGAATGCGTTTCCAGGAGCACGAATGAGTAACATCGTTCGTTATCGGATCGATACTAAGAAAAGCCTGTTTACAGTGCATCCTTTTGCCACCGGCGTGGCGGCGGCGCTGAGCCATGGCTTGAACATTTCCATCCATGACTTTACCGGAGAGCTGCAGTTCGTTCCGGGAACCCTGCATGATGCGTCCATTCAGATGAAAATCAGGGCCGACTCTCTCAGCGTCACCGATGAGATGAAGGAGAGCGATCGCCGTGAAGTGGATCGAACGATGAAAGAGCAAGTCCTGCGCACCTCGGAGCACCCGGAAATTGAGTTTAAGAGCGCTTCCATCAAATCAGCCAGAACTGCGGAAAAT
>JBGPZS010000495.1:0-3333 GCA_041493865.1 Terriglobia bacterium | reverse complement strand
GGACCAGTGAAGACTTTGTGCGTACGGAACGTGATTGATTATAACAACGACGTTGAATTCTCTCAAACAGTGCATGCGAGCTGCCGCTCTGCAGCTAACGTCAAAAACCCGCGAACGCGGCCAACCGCAGCCCCTTCAGTAGACTGAACGCTTTTGGGCGGTTTGTTTGACTGAGAGAGAAAAGCGCGGCTCGGCGGGAGCATGTTGAAGGATGCGTGCACTCAAGTATTCCCCCAGCGCCGGGCCATGCTTAAAGCCGTGGCCGGAGCCGCCGCCCGCGATCCACACATTCTCAAAGTCAGGATGACGGTCGATGAGAAAGTCACCGTTCCAGGTGTTTTCGTACTGGCAGACGCGGGTTTCGATGACGGGAGCGTTCTCCAGCGCCGGAAGGTGTTGCCGCAAATAGGCGCGCAAACGATCGAGCGACGATTCTGTGACAACTCGCATCCCGGTATCGGGATCAAAATTTTCTCCGTGGCGATCAAAGGCGATTTTGAATCCGCGGCCTTCAATATCGGGCAGCGCATACGGCAGATCAGGATGCGTGCGATGCAGCCAGACCGGCATCTTGGGCGGACGGAAATCTGCTCTGCCCGCCGGAGTCCCGAGAAAAAACACTTCCTGGCGCGTAGGAAAGATACGATCGCGCAGCAGTTCAGGAAAAACCTTCGGCAACCATGGGCCGCAACAGAAGATAAATGTGCCCGCTGAGATTGACTCTCCGGCGCCGGTCTGGACCGCCGTCACTTTGCCGCCGCCGCGCGGAGTCTCCGCGGCAAACGGCGCGTACGCGACCCCACTCTTCACCAGCTCTTGGACCAGTGACTGCACAGCGGTGCGGGCCAGAAGGAGACCACTGGCCGGCTCCAGCACGCCCCAGGTCACATCGGAGAAACGGAGTTGTGGCCAACGCCGTGCAATTTCTTGCTTCTTCAGTTCTTCGCGTTCGACGCCGGCATGGGCCAGCACGCCACTCAGACTTCGGAGATAAGAATCACCGTCATTGCTCAGCCAAAGCACGCCAGTCTGCTGGAAAATTTCCCGGCCTACACGCGCGGCAAACTCACGCCACAGCGGCAATGAGCGCATGGCCCAGCGGGTGTAGAGTTCGTCCGGGCCGTAGCCCATGCGTATGACGCGGGTCTCGCCGCTGGAACTGGCGCGGCTGTTCGCGGGTCCGTAGGCGTCCAGCAAGATGACGGACGCGCCGCTCTGGCACAGAAAATGCGCCGTCCATGTGCCGAAGACGCCAGCGCCGATGACTGCGAAGTCGTAGGTCTTCATTTTTGTCGCTTCGCTCCAAACCGCTTTAGTGTTATCTCTTCCACAGGAATTCTTCGGCCCCTCTTGCAGACGGCTCGGCGCGCTGGCCGGCCTCGCCGCGTTTCATTGCTTCCCTAAGCCTTACTGTCGCTTCGCTCCAAACCGCTTTAGTGTTTTATCTCTTCCACAGGAATTCTTCGGCCCCTCTTGCAGACGGCTCGGCGCGCTGGCCGGCCTCGCCGTGCCAATAGAAATCGACCTTCAGTCTGCCGAATCATATTCGACAGATTTGTAAACTAACTGGGCCGTAACCAGGTCTTCCAGGGCGCATCCAACGCTCTTGAAGAGGGTTATCTCGTCGGGGTGCGTCCGTCCTGGTTTTTTTTCGCTGGCTATCTCATGCAGATCAGCCACGATTTGCGAACGGTCAATCACCCCTTTATGGATGGGAATCAGCAAGTCTCCCGATTCCTGCAGCGCGCCGTCGTAAGTATCAACCACCACGCGGGCCCGCTTCACCGTAGTGTCATCGACCTCGCGCTTCTCGGGCTGAAAAGCTCCCACCAGGTTCAGGTGCGCTCCGCCCCGCAACCAACTGCCATCCAACAGGGGCTCGCCAGCGTTGGTGCAGGTGCAGATCACGTCAGACTCGCGGGCCACTGTTTCAGCGCTGGCCGGCTCAATTTCAAGCGCATGTTCGTTCTTCATTTTTGCGCAGAATGCCTTCACGGCAGAACGGCCTGAGCCACACACCAGGAAGCGCTGAAAGCGACGCACGCGCGGCAGCACGGCAAAGTGCACGGCAGCCTGCCTCCCGGAACCAAAAACACCGAGCGTCTGCGCGCCTTTACGGGCGAGCAGGTCTGTTGCCACAGCCGAAGTTGCGGCGGTGCGCAGGTCGGTGAGGTAATTCGCCTGCATATGCGCGATGGAAATACCCGTCGCTGGATCCAGCAGCTCGTAAACCGCGTGAACACCCGCCTTGGCACTCACGCTCACAAGCTTGACTCCGGCGGCGTTCAACCCACGGTCATAGCAGGGCATGACAAGCAGGATCGCGCCATCAAGCTCCAGCATGGTCCGCACCGGCATGTGCAACGTGGCAAAGCCACGGGCAAAAGCCGAGCGGATGGCGCGAATCACGTCATCAATCTTGGCCGCGCTACGGACCTGGTCTTCAGAAAAAACGCGCATAGTCGTGCTCTACTTCTTTCTCTTCCCTGCCCTCGCCAGGATCCTGCGGACTTTCTTGGGCGAGACTGAGAGCCGACTGGCTACTCGTGAGACCTTCCTGTCCTCTTTCTCCCAGACTTTCGGAATCACGATCTCGGCAAATTGCTCGGTCAATTCCTGGAACGTCTCCTCACCGGTGATCCCCTGCGACCAGGCGCGCAACAGCGGATCAATACTGCCCTTGGGCATTACCTTCTGCTTCAGCGTCTGCAACTCCTCCCACAGATCGTCATAATCGACAGCTTTCAAGAATGAGCTGGCAAGTTCACAGCAGCGTTTGGCATCTTCCGTGTCACGGATGGCGGGATGGCATGCGGTGAGGCCGCGCCATATATACGCGCGCGCCAGCAAACGATGGTTCTGGGTATGCTTGGCTGCTTCCACGGCCTCGCGAGCGTAGTCGCGCGCGGTCTGCGCGTGCTCCCAGGAGTGCGTGCTGCCCTCAATCTCCTCTTCCAGCTTGCCGTTTTCCACTTCGCATTGCAGCAGACGCGCACGGGCCATCAGGATGGAATCGTTTACTTCCTTGCCCAGCTCAAAGGCCTGCACGGCCTGGGCGCCGGCATTGTCCAGGTCACCCACATCAAGGTACAGCAGCCCGCGATTTTCCAGCACGCTTCCGATGCCGTGATGGTGGTCATGATGGCGATAAATCTTCTCCGCCAGGTCAAGGTTGTCAAAGGCGCTGCCGCGAAGCTCTTCGTGCTGCCGCAACTGGCTGTGCTTTTGTCCGCGTGCAATCGGCCCCTTGCTGCCTTGCCGGCGTTGTCTCTCAGCGTCAATCTGTTTGCCCATTTGGACGGCGACCAGTCTCTGCACGTACGCGATATTGGT
>JBGPZS010000033.1:0-15036 GCA_041493865.1 Terriglobia bacterium | reverse complement strand
CCATCGCACGGGCGACAAGTGGTGCATCTACCCGATGTACGACTACGCGCACGGCCAGTCGGATTCGCTGGAAAACATTACGCACTCCATGTGCACGCTGGAGTTTGAGGACCATCGTCCGCTGTATAACTGGTTCATCCAGTCGCTGGGCATTTTCCCGTCACAGCAGATGGAGTTTGACCGGCTCAGCCTGACATACACGCTGTTGAGCAAGCGCAAGCTGCTGCAACTGGTGCAGGAAGGCCGGGTGAAAAGCTGGGACGACCCGCGCATGCCCACGCTTTCCGGAATCAGGCGGCGCGGCTATACGCCGGAGGCGCTGCGGAATTTTGTCGCGAACATCGGCGTGACCAAGACCAACGGCACCATTGAGCTGGCCATGCTGGAGCACTTTGTCCGCGAAGACCTGAACCGCCACGCTCAGCGGGTGATGGCGGTGCTGCGGCCGCTGAAGGTCGTGATCGATAACTATCCTGAGGGCCAGACGGAAGAGATGGACGCGGTCAACAATCCTGAAGACGAGAGCGCGGGCAAACGCAAGGTTCCTTTCTCCCGCGAACTCTTTATCGAGCAGGACGATTTCCGCGAAGTCCCTCCCAAAGGCTACTTCCGTTTATCACCGGGAAAAGAAGTGCGCCTGCGCTACGGATACTTCATTACGGCGCAGAGCGTGGTGAAGAACGCGCAGGGCGAGGTGATTGAGGTGCACGTGACGTATGATCCGGCGACCCACGGCGGCAACGCGCCGGACGGACGTAAAGTGAAGTCGACCATCCACTGGGTCTCAGCGGCGCACGCGATTCATGCCGAAGTCCGGCTATATGACAACCTCTTTAATAAGGAAGATCCCAACGAAGTGGCGGAAGGTCAGGATTTTATGGCGAATTTAAACCCAAATTCGCTCGAGGTTGTAACGGACGCGAAGCTTGAGCCCTCATTAAAGACAGCAGAGGCGGGCGCGCGCTATCAATTTGAGCGCCTGGGATATTTTTGCGTGGACCCAGACTCGAAAGCAGGAGCGCTGGTATTCAACCGCACCGTCGCATTGAAAGATACGTGGGCCAAAAAGCAGCCAAAATAAAGAAGCAGCCAAAGAAATTGATGGGAACGCCAACGCGGAGTCTAAGACACTTGAAATACCGCAATCGGATTACTGGGTTAGCCCGAATTACTGGATTTGTGCTTTGTTTGCTCGCGTCTGCAGGAGCGGTTGCCGCGCAGATCACCGGCACCGTCACGAATGGGACCACGAACAAGCCGGCTTCAGGGGACGAGGTGGTGCTGCTCTCGCTGGCGAATGGCATGGACGAGGTAGCGCGGACCAAAACGGACAGCCAGGGCCATTACACGCTGAACGTCCCGGACGAAGGAATGCAGCACCTGGTCCGCGTGGCGCGGCAGAGCGTGCATTACTTCAAACCGGCGCCTCCGGGAACAACCACGGCGGACATTACTGTCTACGATGCGGCCACACAATTAGAGAACGTTGTGGCGGATGCGCGCGTGTTTCATCTCCAGGCGAGCGCGGGAAACCTGGACGTGAATGAGATGTACGTGCTGAAAAATGAGTCGCTGCCCCCTCGCAGCCGGATCGGCAACCAGACTTTTGCGGTGACGCTGCCCGATGGTGCGGAGATGGGCGAAGCGTCCATGACCGGCCCGAGCGGCATGCCGCTGACGGTTACGCCCGTGCCCTCGGGAGTGAAGAACCGGTACGCCTTTGATTTCCCCATTCGTCCCGGCGAGACGCGGTTTGAGGTGCTTTATAAGCTGCCGTACTCGGGCACGTATGAATTCGCAATCACTCCGGAGACGCGGTTGAACGAACTGGGAGTCTTGCTGCCGAAGAGCATGAAGTTCACCGGCGTTTCCAGCGGCTTTGCCCAGGATTCTGACGAAGGCGGGCTGGCGGTCTTTTTTGCCAAGAACGTGGCGGCCAATCAGCCGGTAAAGTTCTCCGTCACGGGCGAGGGCCTGATTTCACGAGACGTGCCGGGCACGGGCGAAAGACAGCCGGCAGGCGCGGCCTCGACACAGAGCGGCTCCGGCGGCGTGAGCACAAGCGACTTGCAGATCGGGGGCGCGATTCTGTTCCTGATCCTGGCGGGCGCTTTTGTGTTGTGGCGCTGGACCGCCGCAAGAAAAGCAGAACTCGAATCAGAGGCCGTTAGGTCTGCGGGCAAACCGCGCAAACAGCCGCAGACTCAACCTGTCAAACCCGCGCAGGGCGGCATGCTGGACGTGCTCAAGGACGAGCTCTTCCAACTGGAGACGGACCGCCTGAGCGGCAAGATCTCCCAGGAAGAATACGAGAGGACCAAAGCCGGACTGGACACGCTGTTCCGTCGGCAGATGAAAAAGAAATAATGAAACGCCGGGTTTCGATGGTCCGCCGATGGTTCAAGTTATGACCAAAGAAGAAACACGCCTGAAGGAATCGCACGATCGTACCGCTCACTGGAAGCGTTGGGGGCCTTACGTGAGCGAGCGCGCGTGGGGGACAGTCCGCGAGGATTACAGCGCGGACGGCAAGGCGTGGGACTATCTTCCGCATGAGCAGGCCCGCTCGCGCGCCTATCGCTGGAGCGAGGACGGGCTGGCCGGAATCTGCGACCGCCACCAGCGTCTTTGCTTCGCGCTGGCGCTGTGGAATGGGCGCGATCCCATCCTCAAAGAGCGCCTCTTCGGTCTTACCGGCCGCGAAGGCAATCATGGCGAAGACGTCAAGGAGTATTACTTCTATCTGGACTCCACTCCCACGCATTCCTACATGAAATATCTGTACAAGTATCCGCAGGCGGAATATCCCTACGAAAAGTTGCTGGAGGAAAACCGGCGCAGATCCAAGAGCGAGCCTGAGTTCGAACTCTTTGATACCGGCGTGTTCAATGACGGTCGTTACTTCGATATCTTCGTCGAATATGCCAAGGCGGACGTGGAAGATATTTGTATCCGTATCACCGCGGCCAATCGCGGGCCGGAAGCAGCGGAGATCCACCTGTTGCCCACGCTTTGGTTCCGCAACACATGGGCCTGGGCGAACTGTCCAACCAGACCGTCGGTGATGTTGGACAAGAAGACAGGCGCCATCCTGGCGCAGGAGCGCGAGACCGGCGATTACCGGCTCCACTTTGAGGACGGCGGGACCCCGCTGTTCACTGAGAACGAAACCAACAACGAAAAGCTCTTTGGTGCAAAAAACGCTTCGCCTTACGTGAAGGACGCGTTTCATCGCTTTGTGATCAATGGCGAGACCGCGGCCGTAAACCCTGAACTCCACGGCACGAAAGCCGCCGTGCTCTATAAGCTCACCATGCCCGCGGGAGGCGCGGCTTCGATCAATCTGCGGCTCAAGAAGAGCAAGCCGGCATTTGTTGCAGCCAGCGCGCTGGGCACGGAGTTTGAGCGCACGCTTGCCGATCGCAAGGCCGAAGCCGATGAATTCTACGCGAGCGTCATTCCTGAAACCACTGACGATGACACGCGCAACGTGATGCGCCAGGCCTTGGCCGGGCTGCTGTGGACCAAGCAGTACTACCACTACGTGGTCCGTGACTGGCTGCACGGTGACCCCGCGGAGCCCGTGCCGCCGGAGTCGCGCAAGGAGGGGCGCAATCATTCGTGGGGACACATCTACAACTCTGACGTCATCTCCATGCCTGACAAGTGGGAGTACCCATGGTACGCAGCCTGGGACCTGGCGTTTCACTGCGTCGCCCTGGCGCTGGTGGACCCGGTCTTCGCCAAAGAGCAGCTCGTGCTCATGCTGCGCGAGTGGTATATGCATCCCAACGGGCAGATCCCCGCGTATGAGTGGGCGTTTGGCGACGTGAATCCGCCGGTCCACGCCTGGGCCACCTACCAGGTTTATCTGATCGACAAGGCCAAGAATGGCGGCGCGGGAGACACGCAATTTCTGGAGCGCGTATTTCACAAGCTCTTGTTGAACTTTACCTGGTGGGTCAATCGCAAGGACCCGGAAGGCATGAACGTTTTCCAGGGCGGTTTTCTGGGGCTGGACAACATCGGCGTGTTTGACCGCAGCTCCATGCTGCCCACCGGCGGGCATATTGAACAGTCTGACGGCACCAGTTGGATGGCGATGTTCTCGCTTGACATGCTTGCCATCTCGCTGGAGCTGGCCGCCGGCGACGCCGTGTATCAGGATGTCGCCAGCAAGTTCTGGGAGCACTTCATCTATATTGCGCGGGCCATGAGCCATCTGGGTAACGACGGCCTTTGCCTGTGGAACGAGGAAGACGGCTTCTTTTACGATGTGCTGCATATGCCCGACGGATCGCACGTGCCTTTGCGCGTCCGCTCGATGGTCGGCCTGATTCCTCTTTTTGCGGTGCAGATCATGGAACCGGCCCTGCTCGATTCCATGCCCGCCTTCAAAGTTCGGTTGGAGTGGTTTATTGAAAACCGCAAGGACCTCACTGAAAACATGGCTTGTATGAAGACTGGCGGTAACAAGGAGCGCCGTCTGTTTTCCATCGCTGACCGTGACCAACTGCAGCGCATCCTTCAGGTCATGCTCAATGAAGATGAATTTTTTTCGCCCTACGGCATACGGGCGCTCTCCCGCTATCACCGGGAACACCCTTACATGCTGGATGTTGACGGCGTGAACCACCAGGTTGACTATGAGCCTGGCGAATCGACCACAGGCCTGTTCGGCGGCAATTCCAACTGGCGCGGACCGGTCTGGTTCCCCGTGAACTATCTGCTGGTCCAGGCGCTGCGCCGTTTCCATGAGTATTACCACAACACGGTCCGCGTGGAGTGCCCCACCGGCTCCGGTCGGCTGATGAACCTGGACGAAGTGGCTGACGAACTCAGCCGCCGCCTGGTCTCCACTTGTCAGCGCGACGCCCGGGGACGCCGGCCAGTCTTCGGCGCCAACGAAACGTTCCAGTCTGATCCGCACTGGCGCGACTATGTTCCGTTCCACGAGTATTTCCATGGCGACACCGGAGCGGGCGTCGGCGCCAGCCACCAAACCGGCTGGACTGCCCTGGTGGCGAAGATGATTGCCGAACTTTCCTTGAAACAAAAGGCCAGCGAAACCACACTGAAAGCAGTGCAAGCAAGCTGACGACGCGAAATGATCAGCCTTGACAAGACGGTCTGCGGCAATCTTGAGGCTGCGCTTGGGCGGGAATGGCTGGAAACCAACGGGCTGGGCGGTTTTGCCAGCAGTACCGTCGCCGGCGCCAATACGCGGCGGTATCATGGGCTGCTCATCGCGGCGCTTAACCCGCCCGGCGGACGCTTGCTCCTGCTCTCCAAATTGGAAGAGACGCTGGTGCTGGGCGAGCGGCGGATTGATCTCTCCACCAACGAGTACGATGGCGCTGTTCATCCTGAAGGCTATTTGCACCTCTCCGGTTTTCGTCTCGGTCCGTTTCCAACCTTTACTTATGACATTGAAGGCGTAAAGCTGGAGAAGTCTCTCTTCATGTTGAGCGGCAGCAACACGGTGCAGGTCGAGTACCGGCTGCTGGAGAGTCCTGCCGGCAGCAAGCCGCAGCTTGAGCTTCGGCCGCTGATCGCCTTCCGCGACTATCACTCCACCACCCACGAAAACAGCGCGCTCAATCCGCAAATCCAGAGCGAGAACGACATGGCCAGCGTGCAGCCCTATGAAGGCTTGCCGCGCCTGCATTTTGCCCATAATGCGGAAGCCACCGCTGCGGAAGGCTATTGGTACCGCAATTTTTTTTATCGTGCGGAGCGCGAACGCGGCCTGGACGCGAAAGAAGACCTCTTTAACCCGCTGGTGCTGCGCTGGCCCTTGAACAAGGGTCAAACTGCCGTCGTGATCGCTTCCACTGAGGCGCAGGACATCCGCAACGCCGCCAAATTTCGCAGGGAAGAATTGAAGCGTCGCGAAGCTCTGGAGGCAAGCGCGCCCAATCGCGATCCGCTCGTTCGGGCTCTGGCCGTGGCGGCTGACCAGTTCCTGGCCCGCCGTGGCGACGATTGGACTGTGATCGCCGGCTATCCGTGGTTTACTGACTGGGGCCGCGACACAATGATCTCCCTTCCCGGCCTGACGTTATTCACCGGCAACACTGAAATTGCCAAGGGCATTTTGCGCAACTTTGCCCGTCATACAGACATGGGCATGCTGCCGAACCGCTTTGTTGACTCCGGAGAGACCGCCGAGTTCAATACCGTGGACGCAACGCTGTGGTTCTTTGAGGCCGCGCGCGCCTATGCCGCGGTGACCAGCGACTACAAATTTGTCCGCGAAGAGCTATACCCGGTCTTCACCAGCATCATTGATTTCCACATCAAGGGCACGCGCTACAACATCAAGATGGCGGAGAACGGCCTGCTCAACGCCGGCGCTCTGGGCGCGCAACTTACGTGGATGGACGCCAAGATCGGCGACTGGGTGGTCACGCCGCGCAGCGGCCGGCCTGTAGAGATCCAAGCGCTCTGGTACAACGCGCTCAAGATCATGGAGGACCTGGCGCAACGCTTCGGCGACGAAGACCTGCGCAAACGCTGTTCCGCGTTCGCTTCCATGGTGGTCTCGGCCTTCAATCGCCTTTTCTGGAACAAAGACAAGAACTGTCTCTACGACGTGCTAAGCGACGGCCCTCCCGATGCCACCATCCGCCCGAACCAGGTTTTCGCCGTGAGCCTGCATTACTCCATGCTTTCAGCGGAACGCGCGCGCGCCGTGGTGGAAACCGTGGAGCGTGAACTGCTCACGCCGGTTGGCTTGCGCACGCTTGCGCCGTCGGATTCGCGTTATCGCCCGCGTTATGAAGGCGACCAGTACAGCCGCGACTCGGCTTACCATCAAGGCACGGTCTGGCCCTGGCTGCTCGGGCCCTTTGTCACCGCCTATGTGAGTGTGAACGGCGGAACGGCAGCGGCCCGCGAACATGCGCATGGCCTGTTGCGCGGATTGGAAGCGCATCTTAGCCAGGCCGGGCTGGGGCAGATTTCTGAAATCTTCGATGCCGATGCGCCTCATCTTCCGCGCGGCTGCTTTGCCCAGGCCTGGAGCGTGGCGGAAGTTCTGCGCGCTCTGTGCCAGGACGTGTACCAGGTTGTTCCCGCAGGCGTTGTTCCCGCAACCCAGCCGGCGGCCACCGCAAGCTGACGTCCGGTAGTGGAGCTGATTGAACCCATAAGAAAAATGAATCGAAGCTTTGGGCCCTTCCGCAGTATCATCATTGTCAGTGGCGCGCGAGCGGCTTTGCTGCCAGCAGATGCCCTCCGCGCATCCGGCGGCGGACTTGAGATGTGCACGCTGACCTTCATCCCGAAGCCCCAGGGATACCTGCTGGGCATGAACCGCGACGAGCGGCTTACCCGGGAACTTGCGCTTGCACCCACCGCCGTCACAGCTTCAGGCTTGCGCGCCGTTTATCCGCGCGAACAAGGCGGAGGCACCTGGATCGGCTCCAACTCCTCCGGCATTACCTTTGCTCTGCTCAATCAGAATCCAGGTCCCCACGCGCAGGTGAAAGAGCGCAGCCGCGGCGGCGTGATTCCCGCACTGCTGGGCCCTTCGCGGTTCCCTGAAGCCATGCGGAGTTTTCAACGCATGGACGTGCGCGGCATGCTGCCTTTTATGCTGGTTGGGATCTTTCCCCTGGAGCAGATCATCAGTGAGTGCCATTGGGACGGGCGCCAACTGCAGTTTTCCCGGACCGGCTGGGACATCCGCCACTGGTTTTCATCCGGCGTCTCCGACGAGATGGCGCGAAAGGTCCGTGGCAGCACTTGCCATGAAGCCTGGCGCCGGCGCGATGCAGCTTCCGCGGAGTGGCTGCGCGGCCTGCATGCTTCGCATTCGCCCGTGCGCGGCTCGTTCAGTATCTGTGTCCATCGACCGGACGCGGCCACAGTCAGCTATACCGAGGTCGCGTTTACCGGTGGCGAGCTGACCATGCGCTACCATGCCGGACATCCCTGCCAGGCGCTGGGCCGCTTTGACGCCGAAATCAGCCTGCACGCCCCGCCCGCAATTGCCGCGGCAAGCTGAGACTTTTCTTCTGTTGCCAGTTCGCACAGGCTGTGCTCCGATATCGCTTGCGGGTAGCGAAAACGGGAAAACATTTTCCCGGGACGGCGAGAAGTGAGCTTCCTTTTGTGCACGCGACCTTGAGCTAGAACCCCAACTACGCTCTCACTGCACTTACACCCGGCAAAGCGACACAACTTAACAAAACTTTTTGCTTTCTTTTTACCCCAAGGGCCAGTCTTTTCTGAGATCATTATCCAACCCTGCCTCTCAAGTTAGAATAACGACCAAGCACCAAGAAGGGGCCGGTAAAAAATTAGGTTCTTGGTCCAGGCAGTTTTTCCACGGACCGGGAAAACGGACCTCTAAAATTCTTCGCACGGCATAAGTCATAGGGAGAGTTCTGATTGGCAACCAGCGATATGAAGTCCGCAAATAATTGCATACTGCGACTCGTGCTTTGCGCGCTGGCGAGCGCTTTGTTTGCGTTTGCCGCTATGCACGCGCAGGACCGCCCACAGTCTCCGGAAGGGGCGCAGGGTAATACAGGCGCGGCGGCCAGGAACGTGGGCGCGGTCAAGTCGATCAGCGGGAAAACCCTGGTCCTGAAAACCGATGCCGGTCCAGAGGTAACCATCTCCCTGCCGGACGGCACGCGCATCATGCGGCTTGCGCCCGGACAAACGGACCTCAAGAACGCCACTCCCATGACCCTGCTGGAACTGCAGGTCGGCGACCGTATGCTGGTGCGGGGCCGTTCCGGCGACAATAACGCGATCGTCGCCACCACCATTGTCGTGATGACACAAGCTGACGTGGCGCAGAAACAGCAGCACGATCGCGAAGACTGGCAGAAGCGCGGCACGGGAGGAATCGTGAACGCCATCGATCCTGCCGACGGGAGCATCACCGTGGCGGTTACGCCCACGCTCAGCGTTGTTGTCAAGACTTCCAAAGACACCAGCTTCCTGCGCTATTCTGCCAACTCGGTAAAGTTTTCCGACGCGCAAAAAGGCACGATGGACCAGATCAAGACCGGTGACCAGTTGCGCGCCCGCGGCAATCGCAGCGCTGACGGTAAGGAACTGGCGGCGGAAGAAGTCATCTCCGGCAGCTTCCGCAACATTGCCGGGACCATCAGCTCCATTGATGCGGCCAACAACACCATCACCGTGAAGGACGTGCTGGCGAAAAAATCAGTCGTCATCAAATTCAATTCTGATTCTCAGTTGCGCAAGCTCGCGCCCCCCATGGCCCAGCGGCTGGCTTTTTTCCTGAAGGGCGGCGCCGCAGCGATGCAGGGCGGAGCTCCCGCGGCGGGCGCAACAGCAACTGGCAGCGCCCCCGCTGCTGGCGGCCTCGGCCCGGGCGGCAATGCGCAAGGTCCGCGCCCCGGAGCGGCGCCAGACTTTCAGCAAATCCTGAGCCGCATTCCCAGCGTGACCCTGTCTGACTTGCAGAAAGAAGATGCGGTCATGGTTGTCGCCACGCAGGGCAATGCCGGTGGGGAAGTCACCGCCATTACTTTACTGGGCGGCGTGGAGCCGATCCTTACCGCATCGCCCAACGGTATGAGTGCGGCCGCTTTGTTTTCCGGTTGGAACCTGGGCGCGCCGGGCGGCGGCGATGCCGGTCCGCAATAAAGTAAGACATGACTATCGAGGAGAAATTGATGAACTTCTGGCCGTCGGGGACTCGCTTGTGGACCTCCGCTCTTGTCGTTTCCATTCTTCTTGTTTGTTCCGGTGCTCTGCTCGCTCAGTCCCCCACGGGCCGTCTCCACGGACAAGTCACCGACCCCACCGGTGCGGTCATTCCCGGGGCCCGCATTACGGTGAAGAACCCCAGCGGCCTGGTCGTCTCCGCGACTTCGGATGGCATTGGCGCGTACGACGTCAAGAACCTGGCCCCGGGCAAGTACACCGTCAGCGTCACCGCCAAAGGCTTTGCCCCAGCGACGCAGGAAGTAGAGATCGCGGCCGGGCAGGAGAAAAAAGCCGATATCGCGCTGGAAATCCTGGTCAAGGAAGAAAACATTGAGGTGCAGAGCGACGCCGCCAAGGTCAGCACAGCTTCTGACAACAACGCCAGCAGCGTAGTCCTCAGCGGCAAAGACCTTGATGCGCTCTCTGACGATCCCGATGAACTGCAATCAGAACTGCAAGCGCTGGCCGGGCCGTCTGCCGGGCCCAATGGCGGACAGATCTACATCGACGGCTTTACCGGCGGCCAGCTTCCGCCCAAATCTTCCATCCGTGAGATCCGCATCAACCAGAACCCGTTTTCCGCGCAGTATGACCGCATGGGCTTTGGCCGTATTGAGATCCTCACCAAACCCGGCACGGACAAGATCCACGGCCAGTTCTTCTTCAATGACAATCACTCTTTCATGGACGCGCTGAACCCCTTTGCCGCCACCGAACCCGATTTCAGCACCCAGATGGTCAGCGGTAACGTAGGCGGGCCGCTGGGCAAGAAGGCCTCCTATCAGATCAACGCGGAGCGGCGGAATATCAACGAAGCGGCGGTTGTGCTTCCGCAGGCATTCACGGCTGCCAACGTGCCTGTGGTGGGCGTGCTCAACCCGCGTGTGCGCACCAATCTGAGCACGCGGCTCGATTACCAGCTCACCTCGTCCAACACTCTGATGGTGCGGTATCAATACACCCACAACCGTGAAGAAAACAACGGCATCAGCCAGCTGTCACTGCCGTCCCAGGGTTACAACCAGACTGGAAATGAGAACCAGATCCAGGTCAGTGATACCCAGGTCCTGAGTCCGCATGCAATCAATGAGACGCGGTTTGAGTGGGAGCGCGGCAATACTAACCAGAACGCGCTCATTCTTACTCCCACCGTCAGCGTGCTGGGACAATTCACTGAGGGCGGCAACCCGCTCGGCCTCAGCTCGGTCATCACCAATCACTACGAGCTGCAGAACTATACCTCCATCAACAAAGGCAATCATTTCCTGCGGCTGGGGGGACGGCTGCGCGCCACTGCTAGCTCCAGCACTGCAACGCAGAACTTCAATGGCACGTTTACGTTTGGCGCGACCACAGATCCGGTAACGCACGTGACAATCAGTCCATTGACGAATTTCCAGAACGGCCAGCCAACGCAGTTGACGGTCCTTACCGGCAATCCGCTGATCCAGGACACTTTTGTCGATGGCGGCCTTTACGGTGAAGATGACTGGAAGGTCCGTCCCAACATGACGCTCAGCTATGGCTTGCGCTTTGAAACCCAGAACGGCATACAGGACCATGGCGACTGGGCGCCGCGTTTGAGTTTTGCCTGGGGTCTGGGCGGCAAGAAAAATGCCGCGCCCAAAACCGTCATCCGCACCGGCTTCGGCATGTTCTATGACCGCTTTGCCCAGAACCTGATCATGCAGGCGGAACGGCTCAACGGCGTCAACCAGAAGCAGGCCACGATAACCGTCAAGCCCAATGACAACAGCCCCGCGAATCTCGCTACACAGCTGCAGCTGGCTTCTCTGTTCGCGTCGTACCCCAATATCCCATCCTTGCCCGCTACCCAAACCACTACGTACGCCATCGACCCGGCGTTGCGTACGCCCTATACCATTCAGTTCGCCGGTTCCGTCGAACGCCAGATCACCAAGACAGCCACGCTGACCGGAACATACCTGCACTCCCACGGCGTCCATCAGCTTTTCTCCACCGTGGTGACCACGGTCCCGGTGCCGCAATACCAGTTTGAATCCGGCGGAGTTTTCAACCAGAACCAGCTCATCGCCAACTTCAACATGCGTGCCGGGGCCAAGTTGACCATTTTCAGCTTCTATATGTTCAGCCACGCGAACAGTGACACTGCCGGCGCCGGCAGTTTCGCCTCCGATCCTACGAGGGGCATCTCCGCCGACTACGGGCGCGCGGCGTTTGACGTTCGCCAACGCCTGTTCTTGGGCGGGACCGTCTCATTGCCGCACGGCGTTCGCGTGAGCCCGTTTATGGTCGCGAATTCGGGATCTCCATTTAACATCATCGCCGGGCAAGATCTGAATGGCGACTCCATCTTTAACGACCGTCCATCTTTCGATCCGTCGGGAATTCAGACACAGTGGGGCGCGTTCAACGCAGTGCCGGCTTCCAATGACCCGCGCATCCCAATGAACTTCGGCACCAGTCCCGCACAGTTCACGCTCAACATGCGTCTCAGCAAAACCATCGGTATCGGGCCCAAGGTGGAAGCAGCCAACGCAAATCCGCAACAGCAGGGACAGCGCGGTGGCGGCGGTGCTCCTGCTGGCGGCGGAGGTGGTGGTGGCGGCCGAGGTCCCGGCGCTGGCGCGCCTGGCGGCGGTGGCCCGGTTGGTATGGGAGGCCCGCGAGGCGGCGGCGGTCCATTCGGCGGCGGCCCCGAGAGATCAAACCAGCGTTACAGCCTGACCTTCAGCGCTAATGCGCGCAACATTTTTAACAACGTGAATCCTGCGCCGCCCATCGGCAACCTCAGCTCCGGACTGTTCGGCAAGTCAACGGCCCTGGCTGGAGGCGTCTTTAATACTCAGTCGGCCAACCGCCGCATCGATCTGCAAATGATGTTTTCGTTCTGATGATGTTCTTATTCTGATGGACCGCTGGGCCGGCGTCCTTTGCGTATGCGGGCGCTAGCAACAGCAAGCGAAAAGGCAGCCCGATCTACCCCATGGCATTGGGCTGGAGAGTGGGTGCGAGCGAATGGGCTTTGTTGCCGCCTTCGGCGCGCGCGATTTCCAGGGCGCTCTCCACGCGATTGATCACCTCGGTGACCATGTCCACGGCATCAAAGCGCTCTTGCAGCACGGCTTCCGCAATGCCAACGCTGATGGGCGGCGTGCGCTCGGTGCCGGGGACCTTCGTCGGCGCCAGCACTTTCCTCATCTTATCCACTACCAGAAAGGCGTTCTTCTCCGTGGTATCAGACAGGACCAGCGCTATGGTGGTGAGGTCGTAGCGGATAGCCACGTCATTCTGGCGGATGTGCGACGCCAGCGCCTGCCCCACCTGCTGCATCATGCTTTCCACCGGTCCTTCGCCAATCTCCTTGGCCAGCGCGGACGCTTTGCCGAAATGCATCAGCATCAGGGTCATCGGCGCTTTTTGCTGCAGCGATCGCCGTACCTCGGAAAGCAAAACGTCCAGGTAGGAAGACCGCTTCAGCAGCCCGGACTTTTCGTCCGTAACAGCCAGCGTCTTCATCAAGGTGCGCAGGCGCACGTTGCTCACCGCCAGCACCATCTGCTCGGCGATGGTCTTGAGCACCACAATGTCGGTTTGCTGCCACTGCCTGGGCGACGTCTGTTCCAGGATCAAGATGCCCGATTGCTCGCCAGAATCGATCAGCGGCACCGCCAGCAGCGACTCAATGTTCAACGCATGAACATGTTCCGCCGCCGGCGCCAACTCGCGCGAGGCCTTGGCGTTGGAAATCGTGACCGGGCCGTTCGTGGCCAGTTGCTGCGTCAGGCCAATCAGCTTCACGATCGCCATCACGTCAGACTGCTTCACGCCCGGCGCGCAATACTCCAGAGCGGCCGAAGGCGGCTTGCCGATGGTGCACAGTCCCGCGACGCACCGGCTGGCATTGAAGTGGCGGCCGATATCGTTGACCGCCGTGAACAGCACGCTCTTCACGTTGGCCTGGCGGTAAATGTTACGCGTGATCTCCGTGACGCGGGCAAAATTGTCGACCGCATTCTCCTCGTATCGTGAAGGGGGGGCAGATGGCGGAGGAGCGGGTGGCGCCTTTTCCGGCGCCTGTGAAGCCGGGGCGGACGGGGGCGTTGTGGCCTTGGCTACCGCGGCGGCAACTTCATAGACCGGCGTGAAACCGGCGGATATATAAAGATGGCGCAGCTTCTCGTTTTTCTGCTCTTCGCGCGGAAACAGCTTGCTCACGCGCTCCAGCCGCTCCAACGCCTTGGACCTCATCCCGTATTGCAGATAAATTTCCGCCTGGAGAATGAAGTCTTCCAGCACCGTCGGTTCCGATTCGCGCACGGGCGCTGACGCCACGGGTTCCGGCGGAGCCACCCCCGTCTGGGCCTTGCTGCTGACGCGGTGAAAGCGATTGGCAATACGGCTGTACTGGTGATCATCGATCCGGCCACGCAGCATTTCCAGGCGTTTTCCATGGCCGGGCTCGTAAGGATCAAGCTCCGCGGCGCGGTCCAGTGTCTCACCCGCTTGCCCGTACTTTCCCGCGGCATAGTAGAGTTGGAACAGCTTTACCAGCGTGCGGCTGTATTCGTGCTCGCGGTTGGCGGTGTCAAAGAGCTTGACCAGGTACTCCGTGAACCCGAGCGTGGCCAGCCTGCGGTCAGACATTTCATACATGCTGGTGATGAACTCGCGCCGCCGGCCCGCCACGGTTTCATGCTCTTCAAGTTTTTGCGCCAGTTCCAGGGCGCCGCGCGTGTCATTCACGTCCAGGTAGACGCCCACCAGCGAAGCGACTTCTTCCAGCTGTTGCGGATCTTTCTCGAACAACTCCCAGGTGTAAGGCTCGGCTTCCGCCGGACGCTTGGCCGCCATCAGCGCATGCGCGTAAAGCTCCCGCAACTCCGGCAAGCCCTTTACCTTGGTCACCACCTGCTCCAGCACGGCCAGGCACTCTTTGACCGCGTTGTGCGAGAACAGGCCGCGCCCGTAAAGGAAGATGGCCTGGAAGTTCAGTGGATCGAAACTGTAGGCCCGCTCGTAGGACTGAAAGCCTGATCCCGGCGCCTCCTGGTCCTGCAGCAGCCCGAGTTGAACAAAATTGGACGCTGCAGCCTTGCCTTCGCCCAGCGCGGCTGCTTTTTCCGCCGTGAGTTGCAGGTTTTCGATCGTCGGGGAGAGCTCCACGATGCGTTTGCAGGCGGCCAGCGCCTGCTTGTCTTTCTTCTGCCGTTCGAAGCCGTGCAACGCGACCTCGTATGCTTCCAGCGCCTCTTTGCGGTCGCGCTTCTCCGTGAGCTGGGCGTAGTGGAAGGTCTGCATCGGCGTGGGCGTGGTGAGCTTGCAAAGTTTTTTGTATGTGATGGACCCTTTGGCGCT
>JBGPZS010000020.1:0-17962 GCA_041493865.1 Terriglobia bacterium | reverse complement strand
TCCACATCACTGCCTGGCAGAAGACTGAGCTGGCCCGTCATTCGCAGCGGCCGTTCACCATGGCCTCTGTGGAACGGATCTTCACCGACTGGAGTGAGGTCCACGGCGACCGCGGTTATGGCGACGATCCGGCGATCATGTGCGGCATGGCGCGTTATCGCGGCGAGAACGTGATGGTGATCGGCCACCAGAAAGGGCGCGACACCAAGCAGCGCGTCTACCGCAACTTCGGGCAGGCCAATCCGGAAGGCTATCGCAAGGCGCTCCGCTGTATGAAGATGGCGGAAAAATTCGGGCGCCCGATCTTTACTTTTGTGGATACGCCCGGCGCATATCCCGGACTGGGTGCGGAAGAGCGCGGACAGGCGGAAGCCATCGCCCGCAATCTGCGGGAGATGGCACGGATTGAGGTCCCGATCATCACCACCATCACGGGCGAAGGCGGCAGCGGAGGCGCGCTGGCCATTGCCGTGGCGGACCGCGTGTTCATGATGGAAAACTCGGTATATTCCGTGATTTCACCGGAAGGCTGCGCTTCCATCATGTGGCGCGACGCCGCGAAAAAGGAGATCGCGGCGCAGGCCCTGCGCATTACCGCTCCTGATCTCAAGGAGCTGGCGATCATCGACGAGATCATTCCCGAGCCGGACGGCGGAGCGCACCTGGACCATGATGCCGCGGCCGCCATGGTGGATGAGGTCCTGTTCAAACACTTTAACCAGCTAAAGCACCAGCCGGTGCAGAAGCTTCTGGACGGCCGCTACAACAAGTTCCGCCAGATGGCCCAGTTCTATACGGAATAACATTTGCCTCCTCCCGGAACTATCGTTGCGCACGCGCCCTGCCGGGTGGACCTGGCCGGCGGCACTATGGACCTTTGGCCGCTGTACCTGTTTCATCCTGGCGCCGTGACGGTGAATTTTGCCGTGAACATCCTCACTCATTGCCGGGTCACCCGGCTGCCGGATAGAACGATCAAGCTGAAATCGATTGACACGAAGGTGGAAGAGGAATTTTCCAGCTTTGAGCAGCTATGTTCCACGCACAAATTCAAGCATCCGCTCGCTGCCCATCTGGCCCGCTTCTTTGCCCCTGAAGGCGGATTCGAGATTGAGACCAACTCTGAGTCGCCGGCCGGAGCGGGAATTTCCGGCTCATCTGCGTTGATGATTGCCACCACCGCGGCGCTGGCACGCTTCACCGGCAAAAAGCTGGACCGCGAGCAGTTGCGGGTGATTGCCCAGAACGTGGAAGCGCAACTGATCAAAGTTCCCACCGGATGCCAGGATTACTATCCTGCTCTGTACGGGGGCGTGAGTGCGATTCACCTGGATCCGGACGGCATTCATCACGCTGCGGTGCGCGTGGCGCCGGAGGAATTGGACCGCCGGTTTGTGCTGGTCTATACCGGTGCTCCGCGGAAATCCGGAATCAACAACTGGGAAGTATTTAAAGCGCACATCAACGGCGACAAAAAGATCTTCCATAACTTTGAGCGCATCGGTGAGATTGCGCGTGCCATGCATCACGCTCTCTCCATGGCGGACTGGAAGCAGGTGGCCAAACTGCTGCGCGAAGAATGGAAGCTGCGCAAGACCAATGCACCCAGGATCAGCACGCCGATGATCGAGAAACTAGTGGCCGTGGCGCTGCGCCAGGGCGCGCTGGCGGCCAAGGTCTGCGGCGCGGGCGGAGGCGGTTGCGTGGTCTTCCTGACCGAACCGGAGAACCGTGATCACGTATCGGCGGCCATCCGCAGCTATGGCGGGCAGGTATTGCCGGCAACGGTCGCGCGCGACGGGCTTTCCGTCAGCGGCCGGTCTTTGGGTGCGGAATAACGGGGTGCGGAATGAGGGGTGGGATGAACTGCAAGTCCCACGTTCTTCCATGGTTTGGCATCTAACGGAGATGGCTGCTAAATGTGTTGAAAATTGGCCTGTTTTGGAGAATAGTTATAGTTAAAGAGGCAGCAGCCATAGGTGTCCCCATGTTACCCCGTACCGCATTCCTATTTTTTCTGGTAATAAGCGCTTGCAGCCTGGCTGCGGGCCAGACCGGCCACCCGCCCACCCAGGCTCCTACGCCGGTTAATCAGGGTTCTCCCCCGGTTATTGTTGGCCCGGGCAGCGTCCCCCTGGAAGCACATCCGATTCCTAAGCTCCCTGACTCCCAGGCCCAACCTCAGCCGGACAATACTCCACGTCTGAAGCCTGCCGACCTCGACAGCCGCCAAAGTCTCAACGACGGCACCAAAATGCAGCTGATTCGTGTGATCGACGCGGAGTTCGTGCACGTGCGCAAATATTTCCCCGTCGGCGACAAGAGCATGGTCATCGGGACGGATGGCGTGGTCAAGCCCGGCGATGCGCAACTTTACAGGATGGCGCAGACGGTCGGCGCCGCGGCCAAGATCGGTGACCGGGTGCAGATTACCAACATCGTGTTCCATGAGAAATCCATCTATCTGGAAATCAATGGCGGCCCCAAGAAGAAGAGTAAGTGGTACCAGCACATACAGATCTCCGGCATGGGTGGCAGCACCGGCGGTGTGGACCCGAACCAGGCCCAGCCCACCGGAGCCGCAGTGACGCTGGAGTTCAAGAAGCATGTCCCGGAGATGACGGGACCGGAGCTGAAATTGCTCCTGGGCTCGGTGCTGGATTTTTCCGTGAAGACGGCTGCGGAGGTCTTTGCTGATACCCTTCCTCCCAAGATCAAGGCAGCGGTGAAAAACCACGAAGTGCTGGTGGGCATGAACCATGACATGGTGGTTATGGCCAAGGACCGTCCGCCGCAGAAAGTGCGTGAGAAGGACGAAAACGGCAAGGACTACGAAGAGTGGATCTATGGTACGGCCCCCCAGGACGTGGTCTTTGTGCGGTTTGTCGGGGACGAAGTAGTCCAGGTAAAGATCGCCAAGGTAGGCGGGCAGATCGTCGTCAAGACGCAGAAAGAAGTGGATGTAAAAGATGGGGTGCCTACGCTGGCAGCGCTAAAATCCAGCGACACACCCCAGGACGTGAGCGGCGCGCCCCAGCCAGACCAGCCCACGCACCGGCCGACGTTGAAGCGCCCTGACGAGCAGCCTGATTCGGCGGTCCAGCAGGGAGGAGCTTCCGCTGGCCGCCAGATGCCGCCACCACCACAGGATGAGCCGCAATGGGGCACCAACGGCAAGCAACCGCCCGCGGACAGCCAGAAGCAGCCTCCGCAGGACCCGCCGAAGCCGCCTCTGCTATAGAGAGGGCTGACGGAGAACCGACGCGCGGTTTAAACTAGAGATGTGAAGATTGCTCTCGGGCAGATCAACCCCACGATTGGTGATTTCACCGGTAATTCAAAAAAGATCATAGAATCTGCGCGCCAGGCCCTTGCGCTGGGCGCGGAGATGGTCCTCTTTCCCGAGCTTGCCGTCTGCGGATATCCTCCACGCGACCTGCTGGAAAAACCCGCCTTCGTCGAACGCAGCCAGCAAGCGGTCAATGAGATTGCCCGGGCCGTGCCCGGGATCACCATTGTCTGCGGCTTCGTTTCGCCCGCCAAGGTGGAAACCGGAAAGTCGGTCATGAATTCAGCGGCAGTACTGCGCGAGGGTGCGGTGCAATTCGTCCAGTCGAAGATGCTGCTGCCAACCTACGACGTGTTTGACGAACTCCGCTACTTTGACCCCGCCGAATCGCAGAAGCTGCTTCCTCTCGGCGGCAAGCAGTTCGCGGTGACCATCTGCGAAGACGCATGGAATGACAAGCACTTCTGGCATCGCAGGCTGTACCGCGTGGATCCCGTAGACGAGTTGTTGCGCGCCGGCGGCAACCTGGTGCTCAACATCTCCGCTTCGCCTTTCCATCTGGGGAAGCGCGAGCTGCGCCGCCAGATGCTGGAGACCATTGCGCGTGACAACAAGGTGCCCGTTCTGTTCGTGAACCAGGTGGGCGGCAATGACAGCCTGATTTTTGACGGATCAAGCATGGTGATCGCTCCTGACGGCCGTATCGTGGCCCAGGCAAGGTCGTTTGAGGAAGATTTGATCGTCTTCGATGCGGAGACCATGCAGGGCGATATGCATGCTCAAACCGCCGTCGGGGACCCCAGCGCCTATGCCGCGCTGGTGCTGGGTACGCGCGACTACGTGCGCAAATGCGGTTTCAGCAAGGTCGTGATTGGGCTGAGCGGAGGCATTGATTCGGCGCTTACCGCAGCCATCGCCGTGGACGCTCTGGGCAGGGAGAACGTAACGGGGATCGCCATGCCCAGCCCGTATTCCTCCGAGCACAGCATCAAGGATTCACGCGAGCTGGCCTGCAAACTGGGCATCCGCTTTGAAGTAGTGCCCATCGGCGCGATCTTTGACGGCTATCGCAAATCGCTCGCTCCCGTGTTTGCTGGAATGCCCCAAGACGTTGCGGAAGAGAACATACAGTCGCGTATCCGCGGCAACATCCTGATGGCCTTCTCCAACAAGTTTGGCGAACTCGTGCTCACCACCGGCAACAAATCGGAGCTGGCTGTCGGCTACTGTACTCTCTACGGCGACATGGTGGGAGGTCTGGGCGTGATCTCTGACGTGCCCAAGACCATGGTGTACAGCCTGAGCCGCTACGTAAATTCGCGGAAACCGGTGATCCCGCAATCGACCATCGACAAGCCTCCGTCGGCGGAGCTGCGGCCCGGCCAGAAAGATTCTGATACACTGCCGCCGTACGAAATCCTGGACAATATCCTGGAAGATTACGTTGAAGATTACCGCACCGCGGAGCAGATTGCGGCCGAGCGCGGGTATGAAGTGCGGCTGGTCCGCGACGTGATCCGCATGATTGAGCGCAGCGAATATAAACGCCAGCAGGCCGCACCCGGATTGAAGATTACCCCCAAGGCCTTTGGCTTTGGCCGCCGTTTTCCTATCGCCCAAAAATCGGAAGTCTGACAATCACATGACCAAATTCCGCGCCATTATTCTTGTAAACGCCACTCTTGCCCTTTTTGTCATGGCATCAGCGCAAACCGCTGCCGTACCGAAGAAACCGGCAACCCAGCACACGATCACTGCACCGGCCAAGGCAGAGGTTGCGAAACCGAGCCAGGCAGTTGTGCTTTCATCCAAGACTGTTCTGCCCACCAAAGATGAAGTCGATGCCTACATGAAGCGCAGTTTTGGCTATGACCCGGGAGTGCAGTGGCAAATTGTAAACATTCGCGATTCCGGTGTGCCTGGCATTGCGGAAATCATCGTGTCAGTGAATCGTGGAGAGCCGTACCATCTCTACTTCTCGGCTGCTTCGCAGACCGCGTTTGTCGGGCAGGTGCTGCCCTTTGGCCCCAACCCCTTTGCTGCGACAAGGGCCAAGCTGCAGGGCATCTTTGGCCCCAGCCGCGGCGGCCAGGACCCGCCGATTCAGATCGTGGAATTCAGTGACCTGGAATGCCCGCACTGCAAGGCCGCGCAGCCGATCGTGGAAAAGCTGGCCGCGGATTTCCCCCAGGTTCGTTTCACCTTCCAGCAGTTCCCCTTACCGGCCAGCTTGCACCCGTGGGCGATGAAAGCGGCGCAATACGCCGACTGCGCCGGACAGATGAACAAAGACGCTTTCTGGAAATATGTTGATGCGATTTTCGAAAACCAGGGTGGAATCGCGCTGGCCACCGCGGACGACAAGCTGAAAGAACTCGCCACCGCTAACGGTCTGGATGCTGGGAAAATCGCCGCCTGCGCTGCCTCGCCTGAAACCGATGCCCGGGTCAAGAAATCACTGACGCTGGGAGAAGCCTTGAATGTGGGCCAGACACCCACGGTCTTTATCAACGGCCGCACAATGCTGGGTATTGCCAGCGTCCCGTATGACAGCCTGAAAAACCTGGTGCAGTTTGAGATCGATCACGCGGGCAAGTAGGGGCTTACGGAGTCACACTCCAGAAAACGCTGCTGCCTTTATCGTGAAATGGCTTGCGCACCACGTGCGGCGTTATTACGATCAGCAGCTCATTGTGGATGCGTTCCTTTGAGTTCGAACTCAACAACGTCTTCAGGCCGGGCAGCTGGCTGAGCACGGGAAAGCCCTGGGTCGAGCGCAGCTCCTGTTCGCTGATCAATCCCATGATGACGGACTGTTCGCCATCGTGCACCGTGATCGTCCCTTTGTAGGAGCGGGTCGTGATGTCCGGAATGTTGTTGATGTTCAGCGTTCCCAGTCCCTGAATTTGCAGCTCCGTGACCATGGTTACATCGCCGTTGGAATGGTAGCGCGGCGTGGCTTTCAATGTGATGCCCAGGTCTTCATAGGTGAACTGCGGAGTGCTGCCAATCTGGGTCTGACCGCGGGAGCTGAAGGCCACATTGGTAAACGTGCTGTTCACGATGGGGAACCGCGTGCCCACGCGGAAGGTGGCCGCCTCGCCATCGGTGGCGCGAAGTGTCATGTGTTCCAGGTTGCTGGCGACGGAGGAATTCATGGCCAGCTTTGCGCTGACGGAAGGCACGGTGATGCCGGTGAGTCCATTGCCCTTGCCGAAAAAAATGAACGGCGCCAGCAGCGGCGAGCCTGCCAGGTTGGCCAGGGCGGAAGGGGAGATCTTGCTGGGATCGATGGTGCCGGTCTGGCTGAGCTGGTCAATCACGGCCTGCGCGTCCGGCCCCAGAATGCGCCGGATCTCCGAAGGGATGCTGAATACCTGGAAGCTGGTGGGCAGGTTCAGGCCGATGTCACGCAGATTGTCGGTGTCAAATTCGTATTCCTTCACATCGATCATCAGCTCCGGCTTGGCGTCCATCAGGTTATCGAGCAGCATGGCGGCTGCTTCCACCTGTTCCCTGGGCGCGCGCACCGTGATGGTATTTTTGCCCGGCTGGATGCTGACCAGCTTCATATCAAAAATATTTCGCATTACGTTGACCAGATCGTTCAGGTCGGTTTGCGATGACACGTTGCCGACGTAAAAAGTCCGCAGCGCCATGCGCTCATATTGCTTTCTATTTTCTTGTGTGTCGCTGGCTACCATGGCTTCATGGCTGGCAACCGGCGACCAGAAAGTCTTGGTCATCTTGCCCGCCAGGCCCATGACCGTGTAGAAGTCAACGTCGTCCAGGTCAAAGCGCAGTATGCGGCTGTTCAGGCTCTGGTCAAACTGCATGAAGATGCCGAAAGCGGTCCCGATCTGGGTATAGAGCTGCCGCGTATCGCCCTGCATGTGAAAGCTCTTCTTGCCCGGAGCGGGTTGCAGGTCAATCTGGTCCACGGAGGCCAGCAATTGCAGAACGTGCTTGTTTTCGGGATCGGGGTCCGGCGGAATCACATCGTGCAGGCGCTGCGCAACGTATGCGTTTTCCGGGTCAATGGCCAATGCCGTACGGAATTGCTGCACAGCGCCATCTGGGTCGCCCGCAGCCGCCAGGCGATTGCCCCGCTCCAGGTGCCCGCCCACAATCTGCTGGCGCAGCATCTCGCCCATGGTGATGAATTCAACGTTTCCTGGCACCAGCTGTGCCGCTCTGGATACCGCCAGCAGCGCGTCCTCAGGCTTGCCGGCACGCTGCAGTTCCAGCGCGTTCCTGAATTCCTTCTCCGCCGCCTTTTTGTTCTGTTTGGAAATAACGGGCTTCGGCCCATCCGCGGCCGGGCAGGCCAGGCAGACCAGAAGCGAGAGAATGGCAAAACAGATCTTCATTTGGGAACTCACATTGTACCTTCATCAAGAACGGTTCGTTGCGGGAATATTGCGGCTGATTACCTAAGTTTGAAAGGCCTTAGCCTGCAAGAGCTAAGAGATCGGTAGCGCAATCGAAACAAGCATCTGGATCGTGGGCTTTGAGATCGGCAAAGCTGAAGATCCCGGTTGCCAGAGCAATCATAGGAACGCCGACGGCCCGTGCAGCTTCAATGTCTGAAGGTGTGTCGCCCACCACGGTGACGGCCGCACTTCCGCCCAGCCGCTGGCGGGCAAGGTCAACTCCATGGCGGAAGATGTCCGCACGGGATTCCCGAGGGAAAGAGAATGACCCGAAGGCAAACAGCGGCTTCAGACCGGCCTTTTCCAGCTTGAGCCAGCCCATCGTTTCCAGGTTCCCTGACGCCGTTCCCAGCAGCTTGCCCCGCCTCTGCAGATGAGCGAGCAAATCGGAGATTGACGGGCAGACCTCCGGGGACAGCTGCTCCCGGTTGCGTTCCACCTCAGCGCGCATATGGGCAACAATTCGCGGCATGTGGGCGTCGATCGCGTCATTGTTCAGTCCTGCCCTCTGCAATACGGCACGCACAATGCCAGGATCGGTATTGCCGTGAACGTGTACGCCCTCAATGCTGGTTTCCATGTTCAGGACCGCACGCACGGCGCTCTGGAAAGCAAAGTAATGGACCGCGTCGCGGCTGTTGAGCAGGGTGCCGTCAATGTCAAACAGGTAGGCGTCAGCGGCGTCCCAACGGAACCCGGGTCGCACGAATGCTTTCCCGCCGGCGGGAGTTGGAACCAGAGTTGACATCTTGAATAGGAATCAGAACGCAGACTACAAGCTGTACAGGGCTAGCGGACCATTTTTTGCTTGTCCAGTACAGGCGGCTTTTCGCTGCGTACCGGACGGCGTCCGCCATCGCGCAGTTGACGCACGTCCAGCTTCAACTCAGCGATGGTGCGGCTCAGTGTGTTACGGTGCATGCCCAGTTCACGGGCCGCTTTGCACTGGTTCCCCCGGTTCTGCTGCAGGACGTTCATGATGAAGCGCTTCTTGAATTCACGCACGGCTTCAGAATAAAGAATGCCGCTGCTATACATCTGCGCTACGAGTGCTTCGAGCTGGTCCTTCACAGAGTCTCCTCACTTTCCAGATGCGCCAATTCTTAATCTTTATGTATTTACTTGTTTGTCGCTCCCGGACTGGGCCCACCGCGGAGTTTGATGATCCCGGCACGGAACTTCTGGCGGACATCAGAAGGGGCCAGCCAGCTTGCGCCGCGTCCCGCCACCAGAAAGTACCCTGCCAGTTGTGAGCCAGACAGCTCTTCTGACTCAGGGGCAAAAGCCGTGATCGCCATCAACCCGGCGGTCACAATCACCATACCGCGAACAAAACCAAACGCTGCTCCTAACGCGCGATCCACCGACCGGAGGCCTGCTTCGTGTACCATCCAGCGGGCAATCCGGGCAATTGCTCCCGCGAGCAGGACCACCGATACAAAAATCGTTAGAAAACCCGCCAAGTCCGCAAACGCCGGCAACTTGACGTATTGCACGAACCATGGGGAAAGCTTGCCATAGCCCCATGCCGCCAGCAGGAACCCCACGACCGCGCCTGCCAGGCAAATGATCTCAAAGAAAAATCCCTGGGTCGCCGCCAGTAGCGCCGAAAAAAGCATGATCACGAGGATGATCCAATCAAGCGCGTTCATGCCATCGGCGGCTCAACCTGCGGGCAACTCACGCCCTGCCAGAACTCTGTATGCCTGGATGTATTTCTCGCTGGTCTTGCGCGCCACATCCTCCGGCAAAGAGGGAGCAGGGGGTTGCCTGTTCCATTTGATCGCTTCCAGATAGTCGCGAACAAACTGCTTATCATACGACTCCTGCGCCCGTCCCGGCTGATATTTGTCGGCCGGCCAGAAGCGCGAAGAATCGGGGGTAAGGACTTCATCCGCAAGGATGAGGCCCTGCGATGTATGGCCGAACTCAAATTTCGTGTCGGCAATGATGATGCCGCGGCCGGCTGCATAATCTGCCGCTGTTTCATAAATCTTTAACGTCAAATCGCGCAGTTTCTCTGCCAGCTCTTTTCCCGTACGCTTGGCCATCTCTTCAAACGAAATATTTTCGTCATGGCCGCTGAGCGCTTTGGTCGCCGGCGTGAAGATCGGTTCGGGCAATTTGTCGGATTCTTTAAGCCCAGCGGGCAGTTTGATGCCGCACACTGCTCCGTTCTGCTGGTACTCCTTCCATCCCGATCCGGAAAGATATCCGCGCGCCACGCATTCAATGTCGATCATCTGCGCGTTGTTGACCAGCATGGAGCGTCCGCGAAGGTCGCCAGCGTATTTCTTCAGCGCGCCAGGGTACTCCTCCACGCTGGCCGTGACCAGGTGGTTCTTCACCACCTCTTTCAGGAAATCAAACCAGAAGAGCGAGAGCTGCGTGAGCACCCGGCCCTTCTCCGGAATGCCCGTTGCCAGAACGTAGTCAAACGCTGAGATCCGGTCGGTGGCCACGAACAAAAGCTGCCCATTCAAACTGTAAAGATCGCGCACCTTGCCACGGGCGTGTAGTGTGAGTTCGGGGAAATCTGTCTGTAAGAGAATCCGGCTTTGGGCGGCTTGATTGGTCATGGCGGAAATACTTGGGCGAGGTCGTATTCTAGCCGCCCAACTATTTTTGTCAACCGTGGAAATGAGGGATTAAAACGCTGGACCGGAATGTATCGCACGGAAAGCAGTAAAAAAATGCACAAGCGGTAAAACCCGCATGGATCAAGGGCTTGCTCGCATTGATTTTCAGTGGACTTTGTAGTACCAGTTACTGAAAATTAAACTCGCATGCAAAAAATATTTTTCACGCATTCGATTCTTGGCGTGTCTCGGCGCACGGTCTCGCGTCTCCTCCTGGGTTGGCAGTCCTCCTGGGTTGTTAGATAGAGTTTGTGTGTAAGGCAGAGAGCGTTCTTTAAGCATCTCCTTTTATAATCCCAGTCGGGCAATTTCTTGACCAGATCGCCCGCGCCGGAGGAAAAATGCGATTCGCGTGCCTCACTCTATGCCTTGTCCTGGCGAGCCCGGCCGTGTTGCTTGCTCAGAGTCAGCATCAAAAGCCAAAGCTGAGCATGGACCAAGCGCAGAAGATAGCGCTCGAGAAAGAGCCGGGCAGGATCAAAAGCAGGGAACTGGAAAAAGAACATGGCAAGTTGATCTATTCTTTTGACATTCGCACTGCGAATGGTCTGCATGAAGTCAATGTCGACGCGATGAGCGGCGCCGTCATTGAAGATAAGGTTGAAACCCCGGCGGATGAGGCCAAAGAAAAGCAGCAGGACGCAAAAAAGGCAAAAAAGAAATCGCAAGCTCCTCCGCCATAAACAAGCCGGGATGATTATGGCCTTTACGATTTTTCCGAACGCTAAGAAAATCCTTAAAATACCGGGGAATGAGGAGGGGAAGCGGTAATGTGTCCAACACCTGATTCAAAAATTCCCGCTTGCCCCGTTCTTCCGCGTTTTGTTCTTTTCGTCGTGTGATTACGGCCGTATTTCCACGCGGGTACCCACAGGAACTAACTTCCAGATCTCTTCGATCTCCGGATTGGTCACGGCGACGCATCCATCTGTCCAGTCGGTCTGCCTGTGCAACGGCCCCAGGTAGGCAAACGGCCTGGCCAGGCCGTGAATCATGATCGCCCCGCCGGGCCGGGCCCCGAGCTTCTCTGCTTTCTGCCGGTCGGCCGTGCCGGGATAAGAGATATGCAACGCCATGTGAAACTGGCTCTGCGGATTCTTGAAATCGATTACGTAGTTGCCTTCGGGCGTCTTGTGGTCGCCTTCCACGCGCTTCGGCCCCACCGGCACGCTCCCCAGCGCGACCTTATAAGTCTTCAGGGTCTTGTCCCCGTTCAGCAAGGTCATAGTGCGGGTGGACTTTACAATGACGATCTTGTCGGCCTGAGGGGTGTTGTTTGCCGCTGCGCAAGATAGTCCCACGAACAGGACGATCAACAGCTTGAGGCTGGGAAGGCGCATTGAGCTGTTCCTGAATGGCTAGGCCGAAACCGCCTGCGGCAAATCGCTTTCCGTCCCAAACTTCACGGAAACGATCTTTGACACGCCCGGCTCCTGCATGGTCACGCCATACATCACCGGCGCAATCGACATCGTCTTCTTGCTGTGGGTGATGAGAATGAATTGCGTCTGCACCGCCATCTCTTTGATCAGCTCGGTAAAGCGCCCGATATTGGCTTCGTCCAGCGGTGCGTCCACCTCGTCCAGGATGCAGAAGGGGCTCGGCTGGTACTGGAAGATCCCCACGAGCAATGACAGCGCGGTCAGCGCCTTCTCTCCGCCGGAGAGCAGCAGCACATTCTGCAGCTTTTTGCCTGGAGGCGACGCAACCACGTCGATTCCGCTCTCCGCCGTGTTCAACTCGTCCGTCAAGCGCATGAAGGCCTGGCCGCCGCCGAACAGCTTGCGGAAAGTAAACTGGAAATTCTCATTGATGCGCTCAAAAGCTTCCTGGAACTTCTGCCGTGAGAACTCGTCGATCTCCTTGATCGTCGCCTGCGTATTCTCAATCGACTCCAGCAGGTCTTTGCGCTGTGTCTCCAGGAATTGGTGCCGCTGTTCGGTTTCTTTGAATTCTTCCAGGGCCATCATGTTGACCGGGCCCATGTTGTCCAGCTTGGTGCGCATCTCGCGATACGTGGTTTCTTCCAGCGTGAGCTGCTCGCCTTCAACCAGCGGGATCTCAGCATTGGCGCGCAGTTCGTCGGCCGCGATGCCCAGCTCGTTCATGCAGGATTCGGCCATGTGCGCCAGATCAGACTGCAACTTGGCAAGCTGGGTCCCGAGTTCGCTTTTGCGCTCACGCGCGGCATCCAGGGCCAAGCGCGCCGCCTTCAATTCCTGGTCGATTTCAGCGATGCGAGCCCGCACCCGGTCTGATTCGTGCTGCAACTGCACTCCTGTGGCTTCCGCTGCGGCTTTCTCTGCGCTCAGCGCCTGCAGCCGGTCGGCGATTTGGACGTTCTCCGCTTCGCGCTGCACTTTCTCCGCCGCCGCCGAATGGATCTGTGTCTGCAAAGAGTCAACGCGCTGTCCGGCTTCGGCAGAGAGAGACTCAATGCGCTCCAGCGCTGATGCCGCCGTCCTGCGGCGCTCTTCCACCACGGCCAGGTGCGCGGCTGCATGCGAGGCGCTTTGCGCCGCTTCGTCGCGCGCTGCCTTCAATGAGACGAGCCGCTGCTGGGCGAGCTTCATCTCATCTTCGAGCGTCTGGCGTTTCTGTTCCAGAGCTTCTGCCTGCTCGCGCTTTTCCGCGACCACAAGGTCCTTCTCGTTTCTCTCGGAGCGTGTTTGCTCCATCTCCAGGCGATAGGTGTTCAGACGCTGTTCCGTGCGCGCCAGCTCCGTCTCCATCTGCTTGAGCGCGTGCCCCGAGGTCAGGGCCTGTTTTTCCGCTTCGCGGCGTTCTTCCTCCAGCGTGCTGAGCAACTTGCCCAATTCAGTCAGTTCACGGCCCAGCATCTGCACCCGGCCCTGCTCGTTCTGTGTGGCCGCTTCCAACTCTCCGGCCAGCTTGCCCACTTCACGCAGCTCACGCTTGAGAGAGAGAGGGCCTTCTTTGCGCTGCTTGCCGCCGGTAACCGTCACGTTGTGGAAGCACTCGCCGGTGGCGGAGAGGAAATAAGCGTCCGGATTTTCCAGCGCCAGGTTGCGGGCGATGCTGGCGTCTGCCGTGATGTAGCCATCGCGCAGCTTGGGCAGCACCACTTCGAGCGACCGGCCGAACCCATCCAGCACGCGGATGCAGTTCTTGAGCGAAACAATCTCTTCGTGGCGAGGCGAACTCGGCGGCGGCGCGTCGTTGGCAACAAAAGAAAACTTGGCCTGCGAGTCCTCCGGATGCACCAGGAAGGTCGCGCGCCCGTCCACGTCAGACTGCAGCAGCCGCATGCCTTCGTTGGCTGAATCCCAGGACTTGACTACCACGTAATTCAATTCGTCGCGCAGGAACTCTTCCACCACGCTCTCATAGCGGGTTTCGACTTCAAGAAAATCGGCCAGCACGCCGGCAGGCGTGAAGCCGTTGCCCATGGCGTTCGACTGGAACAGCCGCTTCACCGATTCCGTGGAGTATCCGTGCTCATTGATCACCGATTCCAACGAGCTCTTCTTGCCCAGCGCTGTGGCATATTCAGCGCGGAGCGTATCCAGGTTGCGCTTGCCTTCTTCTTCCTCTTTGCGCTTGCCTTCTATCAGGCGGCGAATCTCTTCGATGCGCGCTCCCAGCGCCGTGGCGGTTTGCGTGATCGACTCAAACTCAAAAGCAATCTGCCCGCGCTTGCCGCCAAAACTTTCAATGTCCACCTGTGCTGCGGAGGCCTCACGCTCCAGCCGGAGTGCTTCACGCTCCAGAGCCGTCATGTGCTCTTCCGCCTGTATGACCTGGTTGCGTACCTGCGCTGCCGAGGCCATGGCCTCCATCACGTTCTGGCGGCGCGCTTCCTGTTGCCGCTCCAGGTCGGAAAGCGCCGTAGCTGCGTCCTGCGATGACTGCTGCGCCGTCTGCCATTCGTACTGCGCGGTTGCTACCTCGGATGCGGCAGACTCAGCGAAGCGGCGGTTGGCCTGGACTTCCTCCACCAGCGAAAGTAATTGCGCCTGGGCGCGCTCCAACTCGGCATGGGCCGCGGCAGAGCGCGCGTCCAGCTCCGCACAGCGTTCCTGGTTCGATCCACGACGGGAGATGGCGCGCTCTGTCTCCACGGCCAGCGCGTTCATCGTCTGGCTGTTGTGCGCTATCTCACTCTCGATTGCGTAGCCGCGCTGCGTGCGCTCTGTGTGCTCCGCTTCCTTGCCGCTGACTGATTCCGCATGGCCGCGAATCTCCTCGCCCACGGCTTCGAGCGAGGTATGCAGCCCGGTCTCATCGCGGCCCATCTGGGCAAACTTGCTGGCCAGCACCACACGCAGCTTTTCCTTCATCTCGTCGCGCAGGCGGGCATAGCGTTCAGCCTTAGAGGCCTGGCGCTTGAGCGAGTTCATCTGCCGCGTGACTTCGTCAAAAATATCGTTGATGCGCGCCAGGTTGAGCCGTGCTTGTTCCAGCCGCGCCTCCGCCAGCCGCTTCTTGGTTTTGAACTTGGTGATGCCCGCGGCTTCTTCGATAATGGCGCGACGATCGTGCGGCTTGCTGCTCAGGATCTGGCCGATGCGTCCCTGCTCGATGATGGCGTATGACTCCGGTCCCAGGCCGGTGCCCATAAAGATGTCCTGAATGTCGCGCAGGCGGCAGAGCTTGCCATTGAGCAGGTATTCGCTTTCGCCGGTGCGGAACAGGCGGCGCGTGACCATGATCTCGCCCTTGGCAAATATCATGGGCTTGAACTTGCGCCGGCGGATCTTCAGGACCACGGCATTGCCATTGCTTTGCGCGGCTTCAGCGTTGGTCCCGAGTGGTGAAGGCTGCTGCACTCGCGCTGCTGCTTCTATTTCAGATGGAGCTGCTTCTTGCGCAATCTCCGGCGTGCCTTCACCGGCTGACTCGGCGGCTTCGACCTCCGCAGCTTCGCCGTCGATGTTCTCTTTCCAATCCAGCGGCCCCGGCTGCACCTCGGCAACGTGGGCTTCCGTGGCTTCGGCAGCCGTGGCGCGGAATGAAGCTTCATCCCAGTCGTCTTCGCGCGACGGCATTTCGTCTTGAATATCGATTTCCGGGGTACCGCTTACCTGTCCGTCATACACCTGGGGATCGATCAGCGTGAGTGAGACCTCAGCCATTCCCGTGGGCTTGCGATCACGTGTGCCGGCAAAGATCACGTCTTCCATGCGCACGCCACGCAGCGTCTTGGCGGATTGCTCACCCAGAACCCAGGAAATTGCGTCAGAGATATTCGACTTTCCACACCCGTTGGGCCCCACCACGGCGGCAATGCCTTCGCCCGGAAATTTCAGCTCCGTGCGATCACAGAAGGACTTGAATCCAAGGATTTGCAGCTTCTTCAGTTTAAGCAACTTCCTACTCCTTCAGGATTGGCCAATGGTCGCACGACTGTGGCTGAAGCAGGGTGCGTTTTTCCGACTCACGGGATATCTTTCCCTCCTTTTCAGGAGGCTGCTGGACCGGATAACCCGCGTTCCAGCTAATGTACCCAGAGAGTTAACCGGGGTCAAGGACAAAGCCCACAATATGTTGTGGATAAGTGCCCTTGACCACAGGATGTCGCACCCCTTGTGCAGCCAATGGCCAAAATAGTCCTGTGAGGGTTCTTGAGAGGTCGGAAGAAACGGTCAGAGCTGTTCAAACTGTAGCGCGAATGGTGCAGAGAATCAAGAATGTTTAAGGCGGGAATTGGTACACCGAGGTGCAAGGGACGAAAGGATTAAGGTGAATCGTTGAGATCGCCGTGATCGCGCGGGATCGGGAAAGCAAATCTCACCATGGAGGCGCGGAGACGCGGAGAAAAACAGGAAGGGCTTACCGCGGATTTGCGCGGATGAGCGCGTATCAGAGGCTCTTGCGCCAGAGCGTGAGGGCGTTGACGAGAGATTCCTCGAGCCATGGGCGGAAACGTAACTCGGCGCTTTCGTAGGGTTCAGCGTAGTTTGTCTGAAAAGGTTCTTTGGATATTTTCCGTATGTTTCCGGAGCTGATAAAAACAGCTATAAATCCAATCAAGCCCCGGAACTGTGATCCCATAGCCTGGGCGTGAATTTGAAAATGCGACCATGACGGGAACCTGGACGCAGCAGGAATCTCAATGGAAAGCGCCCTTGCTTCGTGATACACACTTGTATTTGGCCCGTAGGGCAATAGCAACAACTCGGGAAAACAGAGTCCGGAGAAACTCAATTCGACAGATATTTTCGCCTGTCCAATTTCATTCTCCAGGGTCTTTTTTGTTTCCTCCAATCTGGTTTCCGCAAAACTCATGAGTTTGTCCGCAATTTTTTTTGCATTTACCCAAACGGATGGGGGGTTTTTGCCCGGAAGCGACACATTTCTTGCTGCTGCTATCGCTTCGGAGACTGTCTGTATAGGCTGGGTGTAGTGAGAAGCCCACGTGGCCTTGCCAATCTCGCATTTTTGTGCCTGAACAAAAAATGAAACGAACGAACTCAAATCACCTTCATCCGCCACTTCCAGCGAGTCAATATATTCCGCCCGATCATCTCGCGTGACCACCACGGGAAACCAGCCGGCTTTGATGAAGAGCAGGCTCGCAAGCGCTCGTGCCACGCGTCCATTTCCATCCTGATAAGGATGGATCCGTGTAAAACGATGGTGCAGCCAGGCGGCCTCAACTTCCACCGGCACGCCATTCTTTTCATGCTCCGCATGAAGCGCCAGCAACCGCTCCATTTCCGAATCCACCTGCTCTGGCGGGCAATACTGGTGCATGCTGCCATCAGGCCTTTTGGGATTATTAGGACGTTCTTTGTATTTGCCTTTAACCAGTTTTGCTTCGAAAAGATTTCCGAACTGGTTTCTTACCGCCGTTGTGTCCTGATGTCGCAACAGGGCCGCATGCAATTCGTGAATGTAATTTTTGGAGAGCGGGCGGTCGCCTTTGGCAAATTGAAACAGACCGTCCAACACGTCGGCATGATCTTGAATGATGGCAGCGATGATTTCCGGGGGTTTTTGGCCAGGATGGTTCCCAACGAGATCGGCGTCAATTCCGCGCTCAACCAATGTCTGGGCGATTCCACGATCTAAATCGTAGACGCCTTCGATCTGACCCGTTTCAATCGACCACTCTCGACCTAAACGCTTGCTGAATTCAGCTAAAGCGCCACTCTGCTCCAGGCCAACGCGCTGATCATTCCAGAATTGCAGTAGCGGTCCGAGTTCTCCATCGGTGAGAGAACTCCAGTCTTGCGGCAGATCCGTGATTGGTTCCCAGACAAGGACCATCGAGACCTTTTTACCAGATCAGCGGCTTAAAAGCCGGGTTCTTTTTAGCGCTACGGCACGACTGAAGTCGTGCCCTGATACCTGCAGAGGCTGAAGCCAGACGGATTCCGTCCAGTTTGTCGATCACCCGATCACGTGCGATCACCAGATCTTTCCTACGCTCCCAGCTTCTCAAAGAACCTGATGATCGACTCAATCCCACGATAGAAGTTGGGGATGTGGAACTTTTCATTCGGGGCGTGCAGGTTATCGTCGGGCAGGCCAAAGCCCATCATCACGCTGGGAATCTTGAGCACGTCCTGAAAGTCGGTGACGATCGGAATCGATCCGCCGGAGCGGACGAAGACCGTCTCTTTTTTGAAGACGTC
>JBGPZS010000392.1:0-4349 GCA_041493865.1 Terriglobia bacterium | reverse complement strand
GAGATGTGCTCGTGAATAATTCGCAGCGCACCGTCGCTCTGCCGCTGAAACAAGTGCGTCGGCTTCGCACAACCGTGGCAAGGACCGTTTTATGCAGCCGTCTTCTTCAATAATGCAATCTGCCCCGCGTGATACACCGCGTGCTGCGTTGTGCTTTGGAAGAGCCGGTAAAAACTGTAGGTCCGGCCCGGGACCGGGGCTTCCAGGCGCTGGTCTTCAAATCCCTTGATCGCCTCTATCAGCTTCAGATGATCGGCAAATAATGAGCGCACCGCTTCCTGCCATGCCGGCTCGCTTGTCCCGGCTACCGGCGGCCAATCCAATTCTTTAGGCATGGTGGCCCATGCGGGAATCGGGACGCCCTGTACTGCCCCGTAAGCAAGCTTGCACCAGGCTTCCACGTGCACGACCAGTTCCCAAATGGAGTGTGCGGAAGGAATTGGATGTGAGAGCGCCTGTTCGGCCGTTACACCCGCCAGGATCTCGCGGAGGGAATCCCCGTACCACGCTTCTCCGCTCAGCGTGGAGGCCAGTTGATCAGCGATGCGATTGCATTCTGTGTTCATAAAGAAAGAACGGCTGGCCAAAAGATGCTGGCCAGCCGAAGTTGGATTCACAACTTGTGATGGTTTTTAAGCCCGCACATACTTCCCTGCCTCAATCAGCCGGCCGGCGATCTGCTGGGTGAGCGCGATCACGTTGAAGGGCTCATGCTTGAACAGCCGGCGCAGGATCACCAGTTGGGTGCGCAGCATGTCGCCTTCGGCCACGGCGGCAACAACTTTCTTGGCCGCGGCTTCGACCTTGTCCAGCGAGTTGGTCAGGCTGACTTGGGCCAGCGCGATCGCCAGTTGCGATTTGGCTTCACCCTGGCGCTCAATCAGTTTCTGCGTGCGCAGGACGACCGAGTCCATGGCGTATATGTCAATCACCATGTCGGCAATGGCGGAGAGGATTTCCTGCTGCTGCTCGATTGCCGCCATGTATTTCTGCACCGCAGCGCCGGCCAGCAGGAGCCCGGCCTTCTTGGCATTGCTTACCAGCGTGCGCTCAGCCGCCAGCGGGCCCTCCAGCGGTTCCGCCGAACCCGGCCCGGACATGATTTCATCGGTCAGCTTCTTGATGGCCGGCATGAGAGGCAATTGGCCTTTCATCGCCCGCTTCAGCAGCCACCCAGTAATAATCATGCGATTGATTTCGTTGGTGCCTTCAAAGATGCGGTTTACGCGCGAGTCGCGATACGCCCGCTCCGCCGGATACTCTTCCACGAACCCGTAGCCGCCGTAAATCTGCACCATCTCGTCAACAACGTAGTCCAGCATCTCCGAACCAAATACTTTCAGGATGGAGCACTCCACCGCGTACTCTTCAATGTTCTTGGCTGTCTCTTTGTAGACGTCGGGCGAGTTCTTGTCGATCTCTGACATCGCCGAATCAATCATGCCCACCGTGCGGTACGACATGCACTCGCCGGTATAGATCGCAGCCGCCATATTGGCCAGTTTTTCCTGGATGATGCCGAAGTCAGCCAGCGTCTTGCCGAAGGCCTTGCGCTGCTTGGCATAGCCAATCGAGTTGTTGAGTGAGTTGCGCGCACCGCCCACCACGCCCGCGCCCAGCTTGTAACGGCCGATGTTGAGCGTGTTGAAGGCGATGACGTGCCCCTTGCCGATTTCGCCCAGCAGGTTCTCTTTGGGCACGCGGCAATCATTCAGAATGATAGGCGTGGTGGATGACCCGCGGATGCCCAGCTTCTTTTCTTCCGCGCCGGACTGGAAGCCGGGGAAGGCACGCTCCACGATGAACGCCGAGAACTTTTCGCCATCGACCTTGGCGAACACAATCACCACGTCGGCAAAACCGCCGTTGGTGATCCACATCTTCTCGCCGTTCAGGATCCATTCTTTGCCGTCAGGGGAGAGCACGGCTTTGGTGCGCGCGTTCATCGCGTCAGAGGCGGAAGTGGATTCAGACAGCGCATACGCGGCGATCAGCTCGCCCGTCGCTAGTTTGGGCAGGTACTTGGCCTTCTGCGCCGGCGTACCGAAGTAAACGATAGGCAAAGTTCCGATGCCAGTGTGTCCGCCGAACGCCACGCTGAAGCTGCCGGAAACGGAGAGATGCTCGGCGATGATGGCCGATGAGATTTTGTCCATGTCCGAGCCGCCGTACTGCTCCGGAATGTCCACGTTGGCAATGCCGATCTCACAGGCTTTGCGGATCAGCCCGCGCGTTACCGCGAATTCCTTGTGCTCGATCTTTTCCGCGTTGGGCAGGATCTCATTGCGGGCAAACTCTTCCGTGGTCTGCGCGATCTGCCGGTGCTCTTCGCTCAGGTCTTCCAGGGTAAAAACCTGGTCAGTTGCGTGCTCTTCAATTAAAAAGCTTCCACCGGCAAGTTTGGTTTTGTTCGGAACTGCTACTGTTGCCATGATTTCTCCTATTTAACCGCTACCGCGAAGGACTTTAACCACAAAGGACACGAAGGAACACGAAGGTCATTTCCAACCAGTGCCTTCGACTAGCCGCTTTATACCGTCCTTCAGGTGCAAAACATTGAAATTGATAATTAAACCCAACTGCTTTTTGCTTAATTTCATGTATGACAGGACTTGTGCCACGTGGATGCGCGAAATCTCCTCGACCGATTTCAGCTCAACAACAACAAGATCGTTGACAAGCATGTCGATTCGGTAGCCTAGGTCGAGCTTGATGCCATCATAGACAACCGGCAGTCCAACTTGGGTCTCAACTTTGAGCCCAGCTTTGGTTACTGCCGCGTGAAACATGCCTTTCTTCCTTTGTGTTCCTTCGTGTCCTTTGTGGTTAAGTCAGATTCTCAAAAATCCCCGCCGCACCCATGCCGCCGCCGATGCACATGGTCACGATTCCATACCGGCCGTTGCGGCGCTTCAGTTCACGCAGGATCGTCGCCGTCAGCTTGGCCCCGGTACATCCCAGTGGATGTCCTAACGCCACCGCGCCGCCGTTGGGGTTGATCTTGCTCGCGTCCAGCCCGCCTTCCTTGATAACGGAGAGCGCCTGCGCGGCGAAAGCTTCATTCAACTCGATTACGTCAATGTTTTCCAGCTTTAGTCCAGCCATTTTGAGTACTTTAGGAATGGCATACACCGGTCCCAGCCCCATCTCCTCCGGTAGATAACCGGCGGTGGCAAAGGCCACAAAACGCGCCATTGGCTTGATGCCCAGTTGCTTCGCTTTGTCACTGGACATGACAACGGTCGCGGCGGCGCCGTCCGAGGTCTGCGAAGAGTTCCCGGCCGTCACCGACCCTTTGGCATGGAACGCGGGCCTTAAACCGGCCAGAGCTTCCATTGTCGTGTCCGCGCGCGGGCCTTCATCCACCTTGAAGATGATCTCCATGCGCTTGGGCTTTGCGCCGTTCGGCGTGGTAAAGCTCACCGGCACAGGCACGATCTCATCTTCGAACTTGCCAGCCTGGATCGCCGCGATGGCCTTCTTATGACTGTTCAGAGAAAACTCGTCGGCTTGTTCGCGCGTGATGCCAAACCGCTTGGCCAGCCGCTCAGCGGTCAGGCCCATCGAGAGGTAGCTATCTGGGTAGTTGTTCATCAGCCAGGGGTTGATGGAAACTTTATTCCCGCCCATGGGAATCATGCTCATCGACTCCGTGCCGCCGCCGATCGCTACTTCGGCGCGCCCCGCAGCCACCGAATCCACAGCCAGAGAGATGGCCTGCAATCCCGACGAGCAGAAGCGGTTGATGGTCATGGCGGAAACTTCCACCGGCAGCCCCGCGCGCAATGAAGCAATGCGGGCCACGTTCATTCCCTGCTCAGCTTCAGGCGTGGCGCAGCCGATGATCACATCTTCTATTTCTTTTTTATCGAGCTGGGGGATACGCTCCAGCGCGCCCTTGATGGCCACGGCAGCGAGGTCGTCGGGGCGCGTTGCACGCAATGTGCCCTTGCCGGATTTGCCGACCGCGGTACGAACCGAACTTGCGATTACGACTTCACGCATAAAACAGCTCCTAGCTCTTAGCCATTAGCTCTTAGCTTTTGGCCGGTAAATCATCTGCATCTTCTCCCTAGTGCGGGCTCGCCTCCAGCGACGGCGTCGCGGCCGGACTCGCGCCAGGCGTCGGACTCGGCATCGGCGAAGGCGAACTCTCTGGCACCGGCGTTGCCACCGGGGTCGCAGTCGGCGTTGGAGTCGGTTTCGGCTGCATGTTCACCGCGCTTTTGTCTTTCAGCTTTCCGTCAGGACCAAAAAAAAATTCAATCTCGCTATTCTGGCCGTTAGCGGCCAACTCCTGCGGCACCAGCACCGCATACGTCCATGAGGAACCCAGGAACCTGTCGTTC
>JBGPZS010000011.1:0-20130 GCA_041493865.1 Terriglobia bacterium | reverse complement strand
TCCGCTGCCGAACCTGAGTACTTGTCATTGCTCCCTCGATCAGCGGGCGATGCGCGCGCCCACTACCTGCATAACCTGGGTTACTTCTTTCAGCGTGACCATGGTGGTATCGCCAGGAGTAGTCATTGCCAGTGCGCCATGCGTCGCGCCGCACTCCACGGCCCACTGCGGTGATTGGCCGGCAAGAAAGCCGTAGATCAGTCCAGAGGCAAAAGAATCGCCGCCGCCAACGCGATCGAAGATCTCCAGGTCCTGGCGCCATTTGGCTTCATAGAAAGCACCCTCGGCAAAGCAGATGGCGCCCCAGTCATTCCGCGTGGCAGTCTTGGCTTTGCGTAGCGTTGTTGCCACAACCTGAAACGGAAATTTACCGGCCACGGTGCGGATCATGCTCTTGAAAGCTTCTGCTTCAACGCTGGAAATGTGCTCATCCATTCCTTGGACGTCAAAACCCAGCGCGGCGGAGAAATCCTCTTCGTTTCCGATCATTACATCAACGTAGGGCGCCAGCTGCCGGTTCACTTCTTGTGCCCGCTTTTTTCCGCCTACGGCCTTCCACAGCGATTCGCGATAATTCAAGTCGTAAGAAACAATGGTCCGATGTTTACGGGCTGACTTGATCGCTTCCAGCGCCACCGCTGGAGTGCTCTCTGACAGCGCGCAAAAGATACCGCCTGTATGAAACCAGCGCGCTCCGCGCTGACCGAAGATCTCATCCCAATCGACTTCGCCGGTTTTTAGCTGGGAAACTGCCGTGTGTCCGCGGTCAGAGCAACCGAGAGCTGCGCGTATGCCAAAGCCGCGTTCAGTAAAGTTCAGTCCATTTCTCGCGCCGCGGCCCACACCGTCATATTCCACCCACTGCACCAGCGATTGATCAACGCCGCCTTGATGGAGAAGGTCCTGGAGCAACCGCCCCACGGGATTGTCGGCGATTGCGGTGACAATGGCGGTATCGAGACCAAAGCAGCGCTTCAGCCCGCGAGCCACGTTGTATTCACCTCCACCCTCAGAGACCGTGAAGGTCCGGGCCGTAGCAATGCGATAATCGCCCGGATCAAAACGCAGCATCACCTCGCCCAGGCTGATGAGGTCCCAGCGGTGTCCCGTTTTTGGTTTGATGGTCAGCGGCATTGCGATCCCAAAATCCTATACTCCTTCGGCAGCCTCAATCCGCGCCGGCTCCATCCGGGGCGTGAGCAGATGGATGAACGCAAGTGCGATCAAATACACGGAGCCGGCAATGATGAACATCGGTACATAGCTTCCGGTCACCTGAAGCACCCATCCAGTGAATGCGGCGATCAACATTCCGCCCACCGCGCCGCCAAAGCCACCGATGCCCACCACGGACGCAACCGCCCTGCGTGGAAAAAGATCAGAAGCGAAGGTGAACATGTTGGCGGACCATCCCTGATGACCAGCGGTTGCCAGGCTCACCAGCGCCACCGCTGCCCACAGGCTCTGGACGTTCGCTGTTGCAACAATGGGTACGATGGCCAGCGCGCAAATCAGCATTGCGGTCTTGCGTGCGCGGTTTACGCTCCAGCCAGCTTTGAGAAAGCGAGCAGCCAGCCAACCGCCGCCAATGCTGCCCACACAGGCTGCGTTGTAGATCACCACCAGAGGCGGCCCAAGCTTAGTCAGCGCCAGCCCGTGGTTTGTATTAAGAAATTTCGGCAGCCAGAACAAAAAAAACCACCAGATGGGGTCGGTCAGGAACTTGCCCACCAGAAACGCCCAGGTTTGCCGATGCGGCAGAAGGCGCGTCCAGGGAATCCTGGTTGCTGGCTCTGAAGGATCGCTCTGGATGTACTTGAGTTCAGCCGCAGACAAGCGTGGATGCTCTTGCGGGCGGCGATAGGTGCGTACCCAGAATATGATCGGAATGAAACTGAGCAGGCCGGTAGACACAAATGCGAATTGCCATCCATAGCGACTGGCCACCCACAACACAAGCAGAGGCCCGATCGTGGCGCCTACATTCGTGCCGGAATTGAATATGCCGGTGGCAAGCGCACGCTCTTTCCTGGGAAACCATTCCGCAACTGTTTTGATAGCCGCGGGAAAGTTGCCGGCCTCACCGATGCCGAGAGCAAACCGTGCGGCTCCAAAGCCCAGTGGTGTTCGCGCCAGGGCATGCGCGGCCGCCGCCAGGCTCCAGATGCCAATGGACACCGCGTAGCCAATCCTTGTTCCAATCAGGTCAATCAAGCGGCCCATCAGCAGAAGACCAATAGCGTATGCCGCCTGGAACGCCGTAACTATGTATCCGTATTGGACCTCGTTCCAGCCGATTTTTGTTTGCAGCTCCGGAGCCAGCAATCCCAGCACCTGCCGGTCGACATAATTCATGGTGGTCCCAAAGAACAGCAGCGCGCAGATTGTCCAGCGGTAGTGCCCCACCTTTTGCGGGATCGTCTCCCTCAGCGCGGTAGTACTCTGCGCAAGGCCCGGTAGAATGTTGGACGCCGGCGGCGTAACGATGCTGTTGTCAATCTTCATGCGGAGATTCTTCGGGTACAGCGCGTGCGTTCGACTACTTGCGGCTTGCTTCCAGACCCGATCCGTTCTTATTGAAGGCAGGCTGGACGTTGACCACGCCAAACTGACGGTCTTCCTCTTCCCGATGCGCAGCCATGGCCCAGAGAAATCCAATGCTGTGACCAGGAACTGAAACGTTCGGATGGTATCCCGCTGGTATCAACACTGCATCGCCTTCACGCACCGGCACCAACAGCTCCGGATATTCCGTGTTGTTGTAAACCATCTGAATCCCAAAGGCCGGCGCCGGCATGTTGAAGTACACATACATTTCTTCCAGCATTGCGGCATGTTCATGCGGAGGCCAGCTGGTCCAATTGCCTGGTTCTGAGAATGTGAATCCGGCGATCAGTCTACCTGCCTGCACGTTCCTGCCGAGGCAAATGCTCAGATGCCGTGCCTGTCCCGGCGTTCCCGTGCTGAATTTGAGCGTGGGATCTTTGGACAGGTCCGCGTAGGAAATGAACTGGAGCGGATACTTCTTCTCAACATCGCTTGAGAACTCGGCCAAATCCACAGCGGAAGAAGTGCTGACTTCGATATGACTGTCTCGCGGAATATAGAGCGAGTCGTATTGATCAACCTCGAAACTGGCCTGTCCGGTTTTGACTGTGGCTTTTCCAGAGAGGCAGATCAGGCCTGTTTCCTGATTGCCGTTGCTAAACGATATGGACGGAGCATCTCTATCAAGAATCGTTCGTCCGTATGACAAATGCCGGTTGGTGCTATTGCCGGGCGTGACCGAAATGTGGCGTCCTTTGTGCTGGTGGGTCTTGCGAAAGACCATCTTCTCTACAGGCAATGATGATTGAGCAGTACTCATAAACACTCCTGAGGTAAATCCACGAAACGTTGGCCAACTGGTGAAACCTTCATTGATTGACCCCGCTGGCAAGTATTCCACCATCGACTACAAGCAGATGTCCGGTGACAAAACTGGCGGCGTCCGATGCCAGGAACACGGCTGCCCCTACCAGTTCCTCAAGATTTCCAAAACGCCCCATGGGCGTGCGCATCAGGAACTCTTTGCCCCGCGCCGTACCGTCGAGGAGATGGGCGTTGAGATCAGTACGGAAAAGGCCGGGCGCCAGTGCATTCACGCAGACTCCGTGCCTGGCCCATTCGATGGCCAGTGATTGCGTCAGTGAAGCGACCGCTGATTTGCTGGCGGAATATGCCGCCACTTCATGGAGCGCCACGAAAGAAGAGAGAGAGGCGATATTAATGATACGTCCATATTTTCGCTCAATCATGTGGCGGCCAAAAACCTGGCAGGCATACAGCGTTCCGTTCAGGTTCGTCTTCAGAATACAGTCCCATTCGTCGGCAGATACTTCAAGTGTAGGAGTCCGCTTGGTGCGACCGGCGCAGTTCACCAGAATCTGCACAGGTCCCAGCTCCTGCTGTACTGCGCTGAGCAACGCTTCCAGGCTCGATTTGTCGGTCACATCTGCGGGGACCGCAAGAGATTTGCGCCCCAGGGAGCGCACTTGCTCAGCTGCAGACTCAACCAGATCAATCCGCCGTCCGGTTGGGACCACATTCGCGCCAGCCTGGGCCAGGCCTTTCGCAAGAGTCAGTCCGATGCCGGAGGTCCCCCCGATGACGACTGCTGTCTTGCCGTTTAAATCGAATGCTTGGTATCCCATAAAGCTGCTTCTCTCGCTTATTCACTTTTTGCAATTCTTACGTCGGTCGTGTTGGCAAAGTCTTGGTTTATAGAGATATTGCCGATTGTGTCCAGACTTGAAACTCGCGATGCTTGTGGATCTCCGCCTTTGCCTGTACTTCCTCGCCAGCCACACGGCAAATGTGTTCAAACACACTGGCGCCTACCTCGGCAATGGACGCTTTACCCTCCAAAATATCTCCGGCTGAAAGATCCAGGTCGCCCGACATACGCTGGAATACATCGTTGTTTGAAGCCAGCTTGATCACCGGTGCGATAGCATTGCCGATGGTAGATCCACGCCCGGTAGTAAAGACGACCACCGTGGCACCCGCGGCTACCAGACCGGGCGTCGATTCCTGATCGTATCCAGGACCTTGCATCAAATAGAGTCCCCGGCCTTGCGGAGGCACCCCGTAGTCAGTGACGCCTTCCACACGTGTGGTGCCGGCCTTGGCGATGGCACCCAGGGACTTGATAGTAATGTTCAGCAGGCCGCCCTGAATATTTCCCGGGCTTGGGTTTTCGTTTAGCTCCGTGCCCCACTTACCCGCATACGCTTTGTACCAGTCCACCATTTCGTAAACGGCACGGGCTGTAGAAGCGTCTCTCGCGCGTTGTGCCAGGATGTGTTCCGCTCCGCAGAATTCGGGAACCTCCGTGATCAATACAGTTCCGCCGGAACGAACGAGCAGGTCTGAAGCATAACCCAGACTGGGATTTGCGGAGATGCCGGAGAATGCATCCGATCCGCCGCACTTCACCCCCAGGACCAACTCGCTTAATGGAATGGGCTGCCGGACGGCCTGGTTTACTTCGGGCAACATCTTCTCCACTGCAGCCAGCCCGGCCTGAATGGCGCCTTGCGTCCCGCCCACCTGCTGAATGCCAATCCTTACCAGCGGCTTGTCGAGTTTGCGGCCCAGTCGCTGCAAGTAAGACTCCAGCACCGAGAGATTGGTTTTTTCGCAGCCGAGTTCAAGTAAGACAACGCCACCAACATTGGGATGGTCGGCGTAATTGGAGAGAACACGCAGCAACAGCTCCACCGGAGAGCCATCCTGGCAGCCGCATCCCTTGCTGTGCGGGATGGAGCTGACGCCGTCCACGTTGGGGAATTTTGCGCGGCTGTAAAACATGAACTCCGCCAGCATCGACACCTGCAACGCTTCATGGCTGGCACACATGCTGGTAGGAATGATCAGAATAAAATTGCGCGTGCCCGACCGGCCATCTGCACGCCGAAAACCCATGAATGTCTTGCGCTGCGCTTCGGGAATGTAATCAGGAGCAGGAGTAGCGAGTCCTTCGGGTATATCGCGGACCGTGGGAACATGATTGCTCATGTTGGAAAGCGTAACGGCGTCTCCACGCTTAATGCCGAGTGAAGTGCCGATGGGATGACCATACTGGATGACGTGTGCTCCCGCCTCAATATCTTGCACTGCAAAACGATGCCCCGGATCAATCTGAGAAACCACCTCCAGGATCTGTCCATGCAAGAGTCTCACAGCAACACCGGCGGAGATCTGCCTTCTCACCACGGCTACGTTGTCGTCCGGTCGCACCAGAATGGCAACGTCCTCAAGCGCCACGGGTTTCGCCAGCACGGTCATGCTAAGAGCCCTCTTCCATCTGCCGGGAGTGAAAGCCCTCAATCCCACGGGCTGGCAACCCATGACCATTCGGGGAGATGGCCGCCGCCTTCTCCGCCATCGGCAGGCAAAGATATTCAGCGGCATTTTGATAGCAGATCCTGCGGACCATGCTGCCAACCAATTCCTCGCTATCCGGAAGCTCCCCTCTTTCCATCTCCGTCCCGATCAGGTTGCATAAGACACGGCGAAAATACTCGTGCCGCGGATAGGACATAAAAGAACGCGAGTCAGTCACCATGCCGACGAATCGCGAGAGCAACCCGCAGTTGGAGAGGGCGTTCAACTGCTGCTCCATGGCCTCTTTTTGATCAAGGAACCACCACGCACTGCCCAGTTGTATTTTGCCGGCGATCCTTCCATCCTGAAAATTGCCGATCATCGTTGCGAAAGCGTAATTGTCCGCTGGGTTCGCATTGTAAATGATCGTTTTCGGAAGCGCCCCCAGGCAATCCAGAAGATCCAGATATTGCCCCAGAGCTTCAACTTGCCGCCAATCACCCACCGAATCAAACCCCGTGTCGCGTCCTCCACCGTTGAGCATACGAGCATTTGCATTGCGGTACGCGCCGAGATGCAGCTGCTTGGTCCACCCTTTTTCGGCATCGAGATGGCCAAAGAAAATCATCAGGTAGCTCGCGAATTTTGCCGCTTCGTCCCCGCGGAGCGCCACACCGCCACGCACCCTGGAAAAAGCTGCTGCGGCCTGCGCTTCCGTGCATTCTTCCGCATAACAGTGGTCCAGCCCGTGGTCGGAGAGCCGGCAGCCATGCTGATGGAAATCGTCGTGGCGCTGTTTTAGCGCGGTAAGAAAATCGTTCAGGTGCGCGATCTCAATATTTGCGCTATGACTGAGCCTGTCGACCCACCTGTTAAACGCTGCCGGATCCCCCGTGCGCAACGCGCGGTCCGGACGAAAAGCAGGATAGACACGCGTTGCGAAGCCCGATTCTTGAATTTGCCGATGGTATTCCAGCGAATCGGTTGGATCGTCTGTTGTGCAGACCGCGGTAACCTGGAACCGTTCCAGAATGCCACGTGCGGACATGTCTTCATCCAGCAAACGCTCGCCGGCGTACTTCCAAATCGCGGGCGCAGTGTTTTCGTCCAGCAGGTCTTCAATCCCGAAATAGCGCTTCAACTCCAGGTGCACCCAGTGGTAGAGCGGATTTCGCAGGGTATGCGGCACGGTCCCGGCCCAGGCCATAAATTTCTGATAGGGATCGGCATCACCCATGCAATAGCGTTCCGGAACGCCGTTGGCCCGCATGGCCCTCCATTTGTAGTGGTCTCCTTCCAGCCAGATCTCAAATAAATTGCGGAAGTGACGATTCTCAGCCAGGTCTTTGGGGGAAAGATGGCAGTGATAGTCAAATATAGGCTGCCCGGAGGCGTACTTCTTATACAAGTAACGCGCAGTGTCGTTTTGTAGAAGAAAGTTTTCCGTTATAAATCCCATTATGCCTTCCCAATTTTCCTGAACACTGATTTCTGCTGCCGTTCAGTCTCATCCAACATCGTTACTAACAAGCTTTCCATTGATGCGCACGTTGCTTAGCGCAAGCCCGTTGACGTTCTCAACCACGTTGGGCTTTTCCACGCCTCTTAGGTCGCAATCCATCAGGTAGACTTCCCCGATCGGCGCGTTCTTCAGTCCCCGGAGGTAGAGCGCATATTGCCCCCGCTTCATCGTAAGGTTGCGGAGTTCAACATTGCGGACCACCGGCGTGAACTTTCCCGCCGCCCCCTCCTCATAGAAGAAATCGATCGATAATGCCGCTTGAGCGACCTCTCCCACCTCGATATTCCGCACGTGGATGTTTTCCAGCAGGCCGCCACGCATGGCGTTATTTTTGATCCGGACAGCGTTGTCCAGGCGCGGGCTGTCCATGCGGCAGTTCTCGGCAAAGACGTTGCGCACACCGCCCGAGATTTCACTGCCGATGGTGACGCCCCCATGCCCGTCTTTCATGTGGCACTCTTGAATAATGATGTTTTCCGAACGCACGTTCACGCGGCGACCGTCTTCGTTGCGGCCGGCCTTGATGGCAATGCAGTCATCGCCTGTGTTGAAATTGCATTCTTTGATCAGCACGTCGGTGCACGACTCAGGGTCGCAACCGTCGGTGTTGGGCCCCGATTCCCGGTTGAGATCGGCGCCGGTGATCGTCATCTTGAGCACCGATACGTTGGTGCAAAGGACCGGATGGACTTGCCACATGGGTGAATTCTTCAGCGTCACGCCTTCAATGAGCACGTTTTTGCAGCGATACGGCTGGATGAACTGCGGACGCAGGTAATGACCTTCGCCAAAAACTCTTTCGCTGACGGGTGTGCGCTTCTCGGCCATTTCAAAGAGATGGTTTCGATCCGGCGTCTGATTGGGTTCGCCCTCTTTCCATCCGCATTTTGTCCGGCCTTTCCATGGCCACCAATGCTCGCAGTCGGCATTGCCGTCGATGGTTCCCCGGCCGGTGATCCCGATGTTCTCTTCTTCAAACGCGTAAATAAATGGCGAGTAGTTCATCAGTTCGATGCCCTCCCACCGAGTGAATACCAGAGGGTACTTTCGGGTATCGCGTGTGAAGCGGACGGTTGCGCCCGAGCTGATATGAAGGTTCACGTTACTTTTCAGGCGGATCGCGCCGGTGATGAATTCCCCGGCAGGGACCACCACCCTGCCGCCTTTCGCGGCGTGACAGGCGGCAATCGCCTTTTGAAAAGCTTCCGTGCAGTCAACCTTGTTGTCACCAACGGCGCCGAACCGGGTGACCTCAAAATCCCGATCAGGAAACACCGGCGGCTTGATCCGAGCCAGGATCGCCGGCAACTCTGACCATGCGTCCGCCGGGGCAGGGCAGTATCCAGCCAGGTTTGGCCGCACTGCGCGCGTGAGGGCAGAGAGCAGACCCGGTCTTGTCAACACTCCGCCGGACCATGCGATGCCTGCAGCACTGATGCACTTGATAAAGTTTCGCCGGCTTGTCCTGGTTCTCTGAATCTTCCTGACCATCCGATCCGGTTCCTCTCTCTCTAGTTACTCGTTCTCTGTGTATTGGTAATCGGATTCCAGCCATCGGAACCTGCAAGAAATGTTGACGTCACAAATTTCTCAGCTTCCTTGCCGCTCAATTGTCGTGCGTGGGGTTCGCGTTTTGCCGGGTTGCTGCCTGGGCCGAAAGACGCGTGCTCGGCATAGAAGGCGGTTTCCAGCCGCGTGGTTTCGCCGGCATGCCATTCAGCCCAGCCCGCCGGGTCAAGCTTTTCGTCCAACTGGCTGTTCAGAAACACCACGGTTGCGTATGGCCGCCACGGGCGGCCAAGGAAAAGGCTGCCCACTTGCGCGGCGGCACTGATTTTGCAGTGATCAAAAACGTAGCCGCTCCTCTGTTCCGGATACCGCTTGCTCTGGGCCGTGACAAAGGCCCGTTCGTGCGCGATGACGTGGATGTGGCAGTGATCGAAGACGGCTTCGGAATCACCGAAGATGAAATCGACGTTGCCCTCGATATAGCAGTTGGAAAAATACTGGCGTGCCGGCACGCACGGTCCGGTGTCAGACTCGCAGGAGCGGCTGGCGGCAAAAAGCGTGTCCTGCGCGCCCAGAAAACGCACGTTGCGGAAGACAGCGCGATCAGCTCGTATTGAAAGCGCGATCGCCTGCGAACCCTGCGCCTGAAGCCCATGGCTTCGGCTATAGTCATTTTGGAACGTCATGCTTTCCGCGTAGAAGTCATCTCCGGTAACAAAGACCGTAGCGGAATGAAAAGTGCCGCCGGAGGTGTAGGCGCTGTTGGATTGGACAATTACGATCTTGGCAGCGTCGTCCGTAAGCCCTTGCATGTGGATGTGGGGCTTGGCGATGTGAACCACTTCACGGTAGGTGCCGGGCTTGATCAGGAGAGTTCCACCCTCCGCGTTCAGCTGGTCAATGCCCTCCTGCACGGTCTTATAGTCCGCTGAACCGTCAGCCGCGATCGTTACCTGCTGCTTTGTGCCCGACCGCGGAATGAATGCCTGCGGCTCTTCATCCTGCATTGATTTCTGGACGGGGTGAATGACAGACCCGCTTGGAAACGGCACAAACATGGCCTCGCACGCCGGTTTTGCCGGCGACTCTCTTCCCGAGCCAGTCTTCGTGACGGTCACGTCGTCGCCTTGTAAAAGGAAGCTGACCTGTCGCGGCCCAGTGATGAAGCGCGCGTGCGCGGTATGTATTTCCCTGGCAACGAGGTGATCAATGGAGACGCCGTCCATGCGCACTTGAAGAGGATGCTGCGCGTCAATTCCTATCAACTGAACTTCGCCGGGTGAAACAGCGTGTACATTTTCGAACAGAATCTCTTGATATGTTGGAATCAGAGTGCCTGACGCGGAGGTATAGAAGGGTGAAATGGTGATCGGATTCTTAACGTCGCGTATGCAAACGTCGTGGTAGGAGACGCGCTGCACCAGGCCGCCCCGGCTCAGGTCCGATTTGATGCGGATCCCGTTATCGGCGCCGTCAATCGTCAGGTCTGATACAACAACGTCGCTTACGCCGCCGTTCGTCTCGCTGCCGATCGACATCCCATGCCCTGAATAAAAGTGATTGTGAGCAATCGTAATGTGGGTGGCAGGCCCGGCACTTCCGGCTTTGATGGCGACATTGTCATCCCCAGCACGTATATACGAATGAACGATGGATACATTGGTTGAGGATGACGGGTCAATACCGTCTGTGTTGCGTGCATTGGCCGGCGTGTCAATCCTTACACCCCAGGCCGTAAAGCCGTCCGTTTTGCTGACGATCACATGAAAGTTTGGGGAGTTGCGGAGAGCAATGCCGTAGAGCGTAAAGTCATTGGACGAATCAACCACCAGCAGGCGCGGACAGTTTTGCCGGGCGTTCTCAATCTTGGCCTGATGAGCAAGGTCCCACCAGCTCTTGCTTTGGTGAAGCAGGCGCTCTTCGCCCTGGCCGTCAATGGAGCCTTCACCCATCACGCCGCTGTGAGGGGCATTGTGGGCATGGATCAGCGGTCTACACCCGCGTCCTTCCTGGTTGACCGTGCCGCAGGAGCCTGGTTGAACGTCATATTCCCGCGGGTTGCGCGTCGCCAAAAGCACGGCGCCGCCAGCTACCAGCAGAGTAACGGATGGTTTCAACTCGAGCGGCCCTGACAGGAAGGCGGTTTTCGGCCCGTCGACGCGAAGCTCCACCGCGCGTCCGGCTACGCAATGATCGATCGCTTCCTGAATCCGTGCAGTATCCAGGTTTTGCTCCGCGCTTTCCTGTAGCTTGCCATTCTCGAAAACCAAACGGGCGGAAAGCGAAGCACAGACGCGGGGAACTTTGGGCTCAGTGATTTCACGCGTATCCTGGGCCACAGCTAGGCTATGAAGCCCGATCCACAACGCAATCAGTGCAAACTTCCGAATTGTGCTGTACGCAGGCCCCTGGCTCATGTCCCGCCCCGATTAACTCTATAAATGGACAGCGAGTTCAGACGAACTCGCTGTCCACTAAACTCTTCCTCTTTCTGCCTGATAACTCCATTCACCGAGCTGCCGCAGCTCAGAAAATATACTTTGCCGCCAGTTGAAACACCCTGGGGCTACCCAGCGTGCTGATGATCTTGCCAAATTGAGCAGCCGGCGGGTTGGCAGCGGTACCCAGGCCGGCGTTAGTGGCCACTGGGTTGGCAAAGTTGGGATGGTTCAGTAGGTTGAAGACCTCGCCGCGCAACATGAGGTTCTGACCTTCACGAATTTTGAACTGGCGAGAGAGGCCAGTGTTGAACGTCAGGAAGCCAGGGCCCTCAAGACTGTTGCGACTCGAAGTGCCAAAATTACCTGCGCTGGCGTTGACGAACGCGCTAGTGTTGAACCAGCAGGTGGGAGTTCCGACTGCCACCGGCGTACCATTGACAAGGCAGCTGCCGCTATTGGGGTCGCCAACAATATCGGCACGGTCCTGCTTGATCCCGGTGAGAGAAGAGTCCGTCCCGCCGAGGACCGAGAAGTGATTGCCAGTGCGGTAACCGACGATGGTGGAGAGCTGCCAGGCGCTGAAGACGGTCCGCACCCAGCCGCTGCTGAACCGGGGACTGCTGGCAACGAGCGAAGAATTGATGATATGTCGAATGTCAAAGGAACAGTTGCCGCGGTCGGCGTTAAAGTTATTTGGGTTTGTAATCAAACGGCTGCTGGAAAGTTCTCCGCCAAAATCTCCCAGACTGAGGCAATGCGAGTAAGTGTAGTTCGCCAGCAGGGTGAAGTTTTGGCTGAAGCGATGGTTCACGGTGAAGAGCAGACCGTTATAAGACGCGTTGCCTTCGTCCGTGGCTGTGGAGACGCTGGAGAAGAATGACCCCGCCGCGGGATTCTGCAGGTTCAACGCTCGCCGTACCTGCTCGTTCCCCGTGGTCGAACAGGCCGAAGTTCCCGTTCCGTGAGTCGGTATGGCTGTGCTCGAAGACGAGCAATCTGTCCCAGGAATGAAGACCGGAGCATTTGCGTCATAACCCAGCCAGATGTGATTGGTTCGATTGCCGAAATAAGTGGCCGAAATCAGCCAGTTGGGGCCAAACTGCTTGTCGATGGCCAGGTTCCACTGCTGCACATAGCTCGGGCGAAGATTAAGAGGCACATTGATGTAAACGCCGTTCTTGGGGAAGAATGCGCTGCTGCTGCCAGGCGTCGGGAATGCGAGCGGAAATGGCGGGACCGTCTGGCCTTGATATGGGTTTGTCAATCCTCCAGCAGGCCGCGAGATGGATATGCCGCTGCCGAACGGGCTGTTGTCAGCAAACCGGTCAAAGTAAAACTCTTCCGGGTTGTCATAGAACAAGCCGTAGCCTGCACGGATCGTTTCCTTGCCCTTGCCTCTTGGGTCCCAATTAAAGCCTAGGCGCGGAGAGAAATTCGCCCAATGACTGTTCACATAAGCACAAGGTGTCTGTGAATCGCCACAGTAGAAGAGGCCCGGAGGCGCGTTAGGAAATACCTTGCTCACGGTGCCGGCGGCAAACGCGGCGGGATCAAAGTGGCTGCCCCTGTGATACCGGTCAGCGGCTGGGAGGTAGGGCTCCCAACGAACGCCAAAGTTCAAAGTCAGATTGGGCCGCATACGGTAGCTATCCTGGGCATACAGACCGTAGTAACTTTGCCGCCAGTTCTCCTGCTCGTTGTTGCCCTGAGCAAAGGTCTGTACCGCGCCCAACATGAAGTCGACCAGGGCATCTCCGCTGGCGCCGGGGCCCGCTGAGCCGCCGAATGTAAATTGCCCATCGCTCTGGAAGCTGGAGAGCTCGTTGAGCTGGCTGTGGATCCAATCAAATCCGAAAGCGAATGAGTGTTTTCCCTTCGTCCAATCGATGTCTTCCGCGATGTGCAACGAGTTGTTGTTGAAGTGACCCGCCGTGGCGGTACCGCTTTCCACGTTGAAATAGTTGCTGAGGCTTAGAACCAGGTCATTCGCTACCGGGCTGGGTACATTGATTCCCAGCGCTGCCGGATTCGGAATGTTGGCGGCAGGACCTCGGAAGATCGCCATTCGGTTCGCCGTAATGTGAATGGAGTTGACCATCGCCAGACTCAGCGTGTAGGTATCGCCGAGAACCAGAGACTGGTTCCGCGCCAGTTGTCCGGCTTTGGTAGTCGTCAGCAGATTGGAGCCGTTGAAGATTGGCGGATCGGTAAAGTCAGTAATGAAATACCGCCCGAAAATTGTATTCTTCGAACTCTGTGACCAGTCAATGCGAGAGACTCCCTGGTTCTCATCGCCGGTGTTAGGAATTGACATGGTCACGCGTCCGCACGGGTCAGAGGAAACCGGGATCAATTTCAGTACGTTCAAGGCCTGCTGGTTGAAACGAATCGTGGGGACCTGGGAGTTCACGAACGTAGCCCCGCCTACCGGGTCTTTGACCGTCTTAACTTTGCCGTTGCTCTGGCAGGCTGCGGAGAACATGGTGCTGAAGTCTCCATTCAGCGCCGCTGCCGTAGGAACAAAGACCTGGGTCGGCGACTGCATCTGAAAGTTGCGCGTCCCCTGGTAGCCCAAGAAGAACTGCAATTTGTCGCGAACGATCGGTCCGCCCAGCGTCCCACCAAACTGATTGCGCCGGAGCGCGTTGTCGTTTGGGTTGAGGGCCTGCCCAGGAGGGGCCCAGTGATGTGCATTCACGGCATCGTTGCGGATGAACTCAAAAATATCGCCGTGGAAGCGATTGGTTCCGGACTTCGTCACAACGTTGACTACCGAACCCGCATGCTCTCCGTAACGCGCCGACAATGTGCTCGTCTGCACGCTGAACTCCTGTATTGCATCCGGGAAAGGGAACGGCATGTTGAGGTTGGAGAATTTATCGACGTGGTCGCCGCCGTCCAGGAGGTAGTTATTGGCGTTCTGCTGCCCTCCCGCCACCGATATGGTCGCGGTGACCGAGCTGGTGACGTTGCCATTGCCATAGTTCTTGCTGCTCAGAAGATCATTGCCGGGAATCGCGGTGTTCGCGGCCCCGCCGGAGAGCAGGATCAGATCGGTGGCTTGCCGTCCGTCCAAAGGAAGGTCCACGACGCGTTGCTGGTCGATAACCTGGGATACCGACGTCTCATTCGTGTTGACCATTACGGTATCACCACGGACTTCTTCGACCACGGAGACCGTCCCCAGTTGTAGTCGAATGTCGACCTTGGGATTCTGGCTCACCTGCAACGTGATGCCCGTCTGAATGTAATTCTGAAAGCCCGGTGCACTGACTTCCAGCTTGTAGGGACCCACCGGCAGACCCGGCAGCGAGAATGTACCCTCAGAACTGGTTACCGTGTTGCGAACCATTCCGGTTGCGGTTTGGGTTGCTGTAACGTGTGCCCCTGCTATCGCCGCACCTGTGGGATCGGTAATGGCTCCGTGAATCTGTGCGCTGTTGACGGCCTGCGCCAGGGTCTGTGTGGTCATGAACGCTATAAAACCAAGCATGACCAGGATCGCGCGAAACTGCCTAACTCGCATGACTCCCTCCTCTTTGAGAGCCTGGCTCGCCGACGGGAACTTTGTGGTTCCACTCCAGAGGGGCGTTTTCCACGTAACATGGGCTCATCACCATGGGAGACATAGTATTAAGCTGATTCCTCTTTTGCACGTGGTCCAACCTCCTGCGAGTCATGGCCGTGGGCAACGTACGTCGGCCATTAATGTTTCGTCAATTTTAAAGATTTTAACTTTTTGTTTAGTTATATTAAACGTTTGTTTTATAGTCGATATCAGCAAAAAAATGCAACATTGCCTGAATGGGGTCTGACGTGGAAATACGACAACTTGAAGCCCTGCTTGCTGTTCTTGAATCTCCTACGATGACACGTGCGGCGGAAAGTTTACATCTTTCTACGGCCGCGGTGAGTTTGCAGTTGCAATCTCTGGCATCGGAACTGGGCGTGGAGTTGTTCGTGCGTTCCGGGAGGAAGCTTGCTCCCACACCGGCCGCCCTGCGGCTGGCTGAACATGCCCGCGCCGTCAGTACGCGGCTCAAGCAGGTAAAACAGGAATTCTCTGACGACAGCGCCTCAGATGCGCGTCCCTTCCACTTTGCCACCGGCGCGACAACCTTGATCTATCGTTTGGGACGTCCGTTCAGAATGCTGCGCAAACGCTATCCGCGACTGGACCTCCACGTTACAGTTCTTGCGACGGAAGAAATTGTCGCAGGCTTAATCGGTCGCCAGTTTGATCTTGGGCTGATCTCGTTGCCGGTCAGAAACGATAACCTGAGAATCATTCCTCTATTTGATGAAGAGTTGCTCGTGGTAAGGCCGTCGCCCCAGCGCGTGCGCGGGCATCATATCGGGACAATTCAGCCCCAGGACCTCGACGGCGCGCCCTTCCTGCTCTATCCACAACACAGCAATATGCGAACCATGATCGACCGTTTTCTGGATAATCTGGGATTAAGACGACGCGTGATCATGGAGGCGTCAGATACGGAGGCCATCAAAGGCCTGGTCGAATCCGGATTTGGATATTCGATTCTGCCAGAGTATGCGCTCAAGGGATCCAGCAGGTCTTTTCAGATCTTGCGCGTGGCAGGGCAACGACTCGTGCGCAGCCAGGCACTGGCCACCTCGATCATGGCACGTCCTCGCGGGCTCACCGAATCAATTGCCACGTTCCTGCAACAGGTGCTCTCCGATAGCCGATAGGATGAGTGGTAAGCTGGATCGCGTCTGAACTACGATAAGCAGGTAAGAGCAGAGTTACATCACAAAATCAGGCTTCAATCGTGAAGGACCACATTCAGCAGAGAACTGTTCACCTTTAATGTTCCGTTGTACTCGATAAATCCCAATTTGCGGAAACGGTTCATGAAGAAGCTGACCCGGGAGCGGGTGGTACCGATCATTTCCGCCAGCGTTTCCTGGCTTATTTTAGGAACCACAGTCTCAGGCGTGCCTTCTTTGCCAAAACGAGCGAGCAGCAAAAGGGTCCGGGCCAGCCGTTTTTCACTGGAATTAAAGAGCTGGTCAATCAGGCCTTCCTGGATACTTAAGTTGCGGGCCAGCAGATAAGAAACGAATACATCAGAAAATGTATGTTCTTCGTGGAGTACCCGCATGATCTCTTTTCTTGTGATCTTCAACAGGGTGGAAGCTGTGAGGGCGGTGGCCGTGCTTATACGCAGTGGTTGGATTGCTGCTATGCATTCCTCACCTAGAAAATCGGCGGTGCTCAGCAAGGCAATGGTTGCTTCTTTTCCGCGTTTGGAAATTATGGTGAGCTTGATCCGGCCCTTCTGAATGTAAAACACCGTATCGGCGTTCTCGCCCTGGGAAAACACGATCTGATGTTTTTTTAGCTCGACAACTGTCCGTCCAAGACCGTTTTGCGCGAGAAATACTCCCGGATCAAACTTGATTTTGGCACTAGACGATATTTGCGTTGGTATCATCGAATCTTACTTTGCTATTTTATTTCAGTATCGTACCTTAACTGCAATGGGGAAAACTGTCCGATTTTGACCATTTCCCATATTGGGCTCCAAACATGAACAATTTGAGACAGAATCTCCGGCAAGCCGGGAAACCTTAGGAATTACTGTACCCTGCGCGAAACGTGTATCAGGGCACATGAATTCACTGGGTTGCGAAAAAGTCTTTTCTTGGTGCTGCATTACAACAGAAAGGCGCGCCTTCGCTGAATAAAAATGGAGCAGTGTTGCAGCGTGAGACACGGCACGCTCCCGCTGCTCATCCATACTAAGTAGCATCCACAGTAAATAGTATCCACGCTACCCTTTGGCGCCGGAACATTACCACAGGCTTCGGGTAATGATCAGCCATAAAGTGTTCTGCCATCCTTATTTCTTTTTCCACTTTCTACAGATTGCGACGTGCCGAAAGTGTTCACTGGTGTGCTCTTTTGACCAGTCGCAGCACGTGAATCTAGGTAGCATGTGCACGATCGGCATTCCCCGATTCGAAGCCCTCCCTATGCTGTTCAGACGGGCTTCCAAGTGGAATTCCGATGCAGTCAGGAGCGTCGAGAAATGAGCGAGGTCAGACTTTTCGAAAATATCGCGCAAGATATTCGCTTTGCAGCGCGGACCATGGGGAAGAATCTTGGTTTTACATCCGTGATCGTGCTGACGTTGGCGTTAGGCATAGGTGTGAATACGGCGATCTTTAGTCTCATGAATGGAATCCTGCTGCAACCGCTGCCCTATCCGCAGGCGGATCGTCTTCTCAAGATTGGCAAGAGCAACCTCGCAAACGGCAACCTTATAGCGCTGCAGGAACGTCTCCAAAGCATCGACGTCGCAGCCGTTGCTGTCGATACCGGATTTAACCTGGGCGGCAACGGGAATTCGGTAAGGCTCAATGGAAACGCAGTCTCATCCAACTTCCTCTCGCTGTTAGGAGTCTCGCCCAAAATGGGACGAACATTCCAGCCCGGCGATGAAAAACCAGGACAGAGCCATGTGGTCATTCTCAGCGATGAGGTGTGGCAGACGAGATTCGGAGCGGACCCAAAGATCGTTGGCCGTTCCACGACGCTTGATGACCAGGACTATCAAATTGTTGGGGTCATGCCGGCGAGCTTCAGCTTTCCTGGTGCTTCCGGCCAATTGTGGGTACCGGCCGAAGTTAATCCAGCCGACATCTCCGGCATGTGGACATTTAAATACAACATAATCGGCCGCCTTCGCCCAAGCATGAACCTAAAAGCGGGCCGGGCCGAATTCAGGTCAGTGTTCCCGCAAGTCTTGCAGGCCATTCCCTTTCCATTGCCGTCTGGTTTTGGAGCGGATTTTGACGTGGCGCCTCTGCAACAATTCAACGTATCTGGCATTCGCACCACTCTGCTCGCTTTGTTCGGCGCTGTTGTCTTGATACTTATGGTGGCCTGCGTGAACGTCGCCAACCTGCTGCTTGCCCGCTCAGCTGTGCGCCAAAAAGAGATGGCTATTCGCGCGGCCATGGGGGCCAGCCGACGGCGCATAGTTATGCAGTTGCTGATCGAAAGCCTTGTTCTGGGCCTGGTAGGCGGGGCCCTGGGCTGCATTTTTGCATTTTTAGGCCTGACGAATTTGAGGTTGCTTCTGCCTGCTGACACGCCCGGGTTAGCAAGTGTGGGGATCGACGCTCATGTGCTGGGTTTCTCGGCCATCATTTCAATTATCACGAGCATGCTTTTCGGCTTGGTCCCCGCTCTTCAGGCATCCAGGCCTGATATTGAGCGGACACTGCGATCTAATACCCAAGGCTCAGGGACAAGCGGCAAGCGCAAAAGGCTATCGACGGTTCTTGTGGTGGCCGAGATCGGAATGGCAGTGGTTCTGGTGAGCGGCGCGGGACTTCTGATCAAGAGCATGTGGGTGCTGGCTAACATGAGTACCGGATTCAATCAAGAGCATCTTTTGCTCGCTGACATCACCCCTTCCAACGACTTCTGCAAAAGGAGCGGAGGATGTGGACCATTTTATCGCCAGGTGATGAGCCGTGTTAGAAGTCTCCCGGGAGTCAAGGGCGCGGCCATCACCAGTGTTGTGCCTCTCGATAAATTTGCCGGGCTTCCTCTAACTGTGGAAGACCGGCCGGAATCATCCAATAACCCCTATCTCGCGTGGTACTTCCAGGTGAGTCCCGGGTATCTGAACACCATGGGAATTTCTCTGCTGCAAGGACGGGAATTTGCCGAAAGCGACAATCAGAATGGTCTTTTCGTAGTCATGGTAAGCAAATCGCTGGCGCAGCTCCTGTGGCCGGGAGTGAATCCCATTGGGAAGCGTCTGAAACCTGTGAGGTCACCCAATTGGGGCACGGTTGTGGGCTTAGTGGACGACGTCCGGCACTTCAAGGTATCACCTGCGAGTTGGACAGCCAATGTGAAAGGGGATGTTTATTTTTCTTCAACACAAATACCACCGGATGCCATGAGCTTGGTGCTGCGGACGAGCGGAGACCTTTCGACACTTGCAAGTGAACTACCGGCTGCGGTTGCATCCATCAGCTCCGTTGTGCCCGTAAGTCATTTGCGGACCATGGACCAGGTAATTTCCCAGTCCGTGTCTTCGCCGCGCTCCACCATGTGGCTTTTCACTGCTTTGGCTGCTCTCGCACTGGGGCTGGGAATCATTGGCATCTACAGTGTAATTTCTTACGCCGTAACCCAGCGCACTCGTGAGATCGGCATCCGTATGGCTATGGGCGCAAATAGAGCAGACATCGTAAGAATGATATTGAATCAGGGAATACTACTAACAATCAGCGGAATTGTAGTTGGGCTGGCAAGCGCCCTGGCTTTAGCCCGTGTCATGGCGAGCTTACTTCATGGCGTTGGTCCAAGCGATCCCGTTATCCTGGCGATTGTGTCCCTGGTGGTGGCCGGCGGTGCAATCACCGCAAGCTATATTCCATCGCGACGTGCAACCAAAGTTAGTTCTACCATTGCGCTAAAGTACGAGTAGAATTTATATTCTCGTGAGCAGCGCCATACAAAATCTGATGGTGCTGTTACACCAAAATAAATTTCCGAAACTGAGCTGTTTAGTACAGATGTATTAACACAGCAGTACCTATGATGCATATGCTCCTTAGAAGTCTACGAAGCTCTTGGTCCTCATGAAGTCAGCAGACGCGTTTCCGGTGTTGGTTATCTAACTGACAGGAGCGAAGCTGAATCTCGAAAGGAAGCCATCATGCAGACTTTCTTGCCCGTTCTGCAACTCTCTCAGCGGTGGTACGCGATATACGTGCGTTCACGGCATGAAAAATCTGTAGCTG
>JBGPZS010000475.1:0-3591 GCA_041493865.1 Terriglobia bacterium | reverse complement strand
GGGAATACTACGACGGTGAAGTCGGGTGCATTCACCTGTGCCGAGACTGTAGGCTGGAATGCCCAGCAAGCGACAACTAAAAAGATGAGTCCGGCGATCAATAAGAGCGGGCGCTGGCAGGTATGAGAAAGAGAGTTCGCTTTTTGGGCTGGCCTTTCCTCCTGATTTCGGCGCAGTCTACTGAGAATGTCGATCGCGAGTTGTGGAATGCGGTTGACAGTCCTGCCCGGAAGGGAATAAGCAAGCCCTTCTGCTTTATGGCTGGACTGTATCTTGGTGGTGGCGGCACCGCGGGATCTCATGGTCAACTCCTACTTTAGTTCCAGCCTACGAGCTTGGCACCAGCTCCCACTATGACATATATCACCAGCGTGTACTTAATCCCTCCTGGCGCGGCCGGATCGGAGAGCCGGGTTGTGAATCTAAAATTTATGTCATGAAAGAAAGGCACCCGGAAGAATCCGGGGCCTCCTAGTGTTAGATTGACTATCGTTTATTGCACGTGAATGGTCAAAGGCGATTTGAAGACTACTCCGGTTGAGTCCCACGCTTGCACAACCACCGAGTGAGATCCGGTTGGAAGCGCAAGCGAAGTGTTCAGGGAACTGGAATTGGTGCTGAACCTGGAGACGCTATCGACGTAAATCCGCATCGCCGTGATGGGATGAGTTGATTTGGCCGCCGCGTTAAAGTGCACAGGAGAGGTCATACTGCTTCCCCCGGCAGGAGAACACACGGTAACGCCAACTGTGCTCGCTGTACAGCCGGAAGGAGGAGGTGTGGGTGTGGGAGTAGGAGTCGGCCCCGGAGCGGGAGAGGAGCCGGTGAACAGGTCAGCCATGTCTCTCGCGGTTGCGGCCGCTCCCGGAAAGCTGTTGCCGCCGAGCGCCTCCATCACCGTGCGCAACAGGTTCTGGTGTTGGTAAACAACTGTGGACTTGAAACCCTTTTTTACGCCAGGTCCAACCACGACAGCGGCCACGCGGCCGCCACCATGGGTAGCGTCAGAGGTAGCAGCTTCGTCAAACACGATAATGAGTAAGCCGTCCTTCTGAAATGCCGGGTTGCTCAGCAGCGGAGCGATATGGGCCTGCAGCCAACTGTCGGCCTGGGCGAGCGTGCCGTTGTGAGCGTCATTGTTCAGGTTCGGGACAACAAACGCAAAATTGGGCAATCGATTATTGTTCAGATCGGACGCAAACTGGGTGAAGGGAACCAGGTTCAGCTTTTCCACGCTGCTGTTTCTCACATCAGAAAAATACGTAATCGGATTGTGGTGCCGGACGTAGCTGCCGGTATCGCCTCCGGTGTATCCAACCGAAGGCAGGCCCTCAGCGTAACTCTTCCACGTCTTGCCGGCTGTCAGCAGGTGGCGGACGATGTTGTCTGCGGAGACGGTGCCGTTATATCCATCGTTGTTCGTAATGATCTGGCCCGTAGTCATCATGAAATAATTTCCGATGGAAGGGTGCGTATTGGCGTAATACTGGGTTGCCAGCGCATTTTTTGCCGCCAGGCTGTTGAGATAGGGCATGGCCGCATTGCCAATTACACTGGAGTAACCGTGGTTTTCTTCAAGCACAACCACTACGTGATTTGATTTCGGCACCTGGGCATGGAGCGCTCCGGGCAGTGCTAACAAAAAAAAAGAAAAAAATATCTCCCTGGCACAAAACAACTTCTTCACTCAAGGCTCCTGGGGGTATTGGGATTTTTGACTATGAAGGAAGGCTATGGACGGATCTACTCTGCCTGGATAGAAGCAAGCCCTTAGCTTGGCAGCGAAAGACCCTGAAGGCGCTTAATCCCAGTGGGGGATATTATGGCTCTCTGGTGCAAGTGGGGAGGGCGTTGTGCCGATGAGGGACAGAGCCGAGTTTGCCAGCACGATATTTGTGCTTGGATCAACTCCTGAACGAGATTGATGGAGTTCGCTCAAAAAGCTCCCCAAGGGCTCTGGCCTGGCCTTCAATCTGCGCACGGATCTTCTTACTCATCGGCTCGAACAGCTCAACCGCGATGTCGATTTGCCGGCTTGAAGTTTCATACCTCCACACGCCGGCGATCTCTCCGTTGATGAGCACTACGGGAGAGATCCATCCCTGATTGCGGTACACACGCTTGTAGTGTTTCCTTTCCAGTAGATGGTCTTTTTCCCGATGCGCCAGCAAATACGGGTCAAAGTGCGGCAACAGCCGGACAGAGCCCGTGTTCGCCGGCTTGCTCTTCAGCAGCTTCAAGTCCTCGCGAAGCAGCAGGCAATGATCTTTTTCCGCGTCCACTTCAAACAGTTGGTCGCCGGAAAGGGCCTGCAAAGGGCGCACTTGCGTGATGGGTATGCCGGCCCAGTGGGCGAAGTCATTGAGCGTGGCCGGACCGTAGGCGCGCAGGTACTTGCATAGCAGCGAGCTTTGGGCTTCAGCTTCAGAAATCAACTTCGTTCCAGGCTTGCCAAGCCATTGGTCAGTGCGAATGAACTTCACTTCGTTGCCTTCGCCGGAGCCATAGCAAAGCAGCCCCTCAGCAATGGGTATGCGGACAATGCTCCAGACTTTTTTCATCCAGGCGCGCACCCGCTTGCTGACTTTGGGCCGGAGAGCGGCAGTGATCTCCGCCCGCCCCAGCGGACCGAGAGAGAAGGCATCCATAATCAGGCTGGTCAGAGAATCCGCTTCTTCGCGCGCGATGCCGCATCTTGCCATAACGCGCAACGCGCCGGCTATGCGGCAGCTGCGCAGCGCTGAAATGTAGAGCCAGAATTCATCGGACGGAACAAGGTGCAACGTCTGGCGCATGAGGGAAGTCTTGATCAGCGTGCGCGTCTGCCAAAGAGCGTCTTCCACGTGCTTGCGTGTGACGGCATGATTGCGCGTCCAGAGTTGAAGGTAAGCCGCGGACATGACTTGCGCCTGCACGCCGCAGAGATCACGGCAGATCGTAACCAGGTCTTGCGATGACCGATCGAGCAGATGGTGGCGTTGAAGACGGAAAGCGTGGATCTGTGCGGGAGAGAAGGGTGTCTTCGCAGGAGCCTTGGAAGCGCGCAATTTTTTCATTTTCAACAACTGTCAGACGTCGGCGGATAGAAGACCTGAACCTTCACGGTAAACACCACCGCTGGTGTTTCGGTATTTGTGAATCCACAAGCCCGGGCCCCGCCTTCTTCGAAAGAGGATTTCCACACATGACCCTAAAAAAAGCCCTTGACAGGCAACTGTTTAGGCGTAGGATGTGGTCTAAAGTGGTTGAAAGTGGTAAGAAAAGTGAAACGTTAGGTTCGATCAAGGGGTAAGTGGTCCAAAGCGGACAGAAGGGCAAATGAACCAGAAAACCCCCCAAATTGCGGTGACCGAGCCAGAACAAGACTTAAAACTTACCGTTTTCGCCTCCTTATTACCGGTTGTAGCCGGGTTAGCAGTCAGAAAGAACAATGTTTCGCGGCAACCATCCAACTCGGGTCGACGAGAAGGGACGTTTAAAGGTCCCCGCGGAATTCAAGCGTCTGATCGACGAGAAGTACGGCGCCCAATTTTACATCACATCGCTCGATGGGAAGGTTGCTCAAGTGTATCCCTTCGAAGAGTGGCAGCG
>JBGPZS010000034.1:0-14909 GCA_041493865.1 Terriglobia bacterium | reverse complement strand
GGTAAGCCGCGAATAATCAGCTTAGACCTAATAACCGTCGCGAAGGATTAAGCAGATCACCTGTGTGAAATTGCTCCCTGGGATGGAGCGCCTGTGCAAAACGCGGAAGAATTTCGTCTTACGCCACAGAGTCTTCGACCGTGGCAAGCGCCTTGTCTGTCTTGTAGCGCAGTACAGTTCCTGGAACGGCTTCCGACCGATGCAGCTTATGCACCAGGTAAAGCGGGCGGCGGCGGACTTCGTCGTAAACTCGTCCGATGTACTCGCCCAGCAATCCTGTGCATATGAGCTGAACACCGCCCAGGAACAGAATGGCGAGAAGCGTCCCAATGTGTCCCGCTCCCAGTATCAAGCCGAAGAATTTGAGATGGAAGAAGGTATTGCCGACGGCCACCATCGAGAGGAACAGGGTGAACGCCAGCACTATTCCGCCAAGGGCCATTCCCAGGCGGAGCGGCTTATAGCTGAAACTGAAAATCGCGTCCATGGCGTACTTGAACAGCTTGAGGAGGGTTTGCTTCGGTTCACCCGCGGCGCGGTCGGCGCGTTCGTAGTAGACAAATGCGGTAGGGAACCCCACCCAGGCGCGCAGCCCCGGCAGATAACGGTTCCCTTCCTGAAGGTTGATGATGGCATCAGCCGCCTGCCGGTCCAGAAGACCAAAAATCCCCGCGTTCAGAGGAATAGGAAAGTCGGAAATCAGGCCCATGAGCTTGTAAAAGAGCGGAAAAAGCCTGCCGCGGATGCCTTTTTCTGCGCGACGCGTCCGCTCCGCGATTACCACTCTGGCGCCGCCTTTCCACGCTTCGACCATCCGGGGCAGGACCTCGGGCGGGTCCTGGAAGTCGCCGTCCATCAGGATGACGGCGTCACCACCTGCAACCTGCAGACCAGCGGTCAAGGCCGCCTGGTGGCCAAAATTACGAGACAACTCGACTACGATTACGCGAGGATCGCGCTGCTGAATTTCCACCAGCAGGGAAAGTGATCCGTCCCGGCTGCCATCGTTTACGTAAACGATCTCCCAGCTTTCTTTCAGGGTCTCCAGCACTGTGCGTACTGCGGTATGAAAAGCGGTGATGTTTTCTTCTTCGTTATAAATTGGCACTACGACGGAAAGCATGGCCCAACCTCGGGAAAATGACCTCTTGCTGTTATGACTGCGATGACTCTGATGGCTGCCGGTTTCGCGTGTGGCGCTGGAGCAGGTTTGTGGTCCCAGGGCTTGCGCTGGCAACTTAGGCTGCCTCATTGTGCTTTGCTGTTTCCTTCAGAGAAGATTTGATTGCCACTGCGCGCTCACCCACAACATCCGGCCGTCCAATGCTGTAATAGTTGAGCCCGGCGGCCTCCATGAGCGCCGGATCGAACAGATTGCGGCCATCCACCACAATGGGATAACGCAAAAGCCTCTTCACGCGGCCAAGGTCCAGAGCAGCAAAGTCTTCCCATTCCGTCAGCACCAGGCAGGCGTCAGCTCCATGCAATGCTTCATAAGGACCGCTGGCGAACTTGACGGTATTGCCGGGCCCGAATTCCTCCCCGGCCCGGTCCATGGCTGCGGGATCGTACGCCGTAATCGAACATCCTTCTTTTAACAGCGCTCTGATGACGGCGACCGCGGGCGACTCCCGCAGGTCGTCTGTCCCGTTCTTAAACGCCAGGCCAAGTACCGCCAGCTTTTTGCCTTTCAGCGTCCAGAGTGCCTTGCGGACTTTACGCATGAAACGATGGCGTTGCTCTTCATTGACTCTGACTGTTTCATCCAGCAGGCCGAAGTGGCAGCCGTTTTCCCGCGCCACCGAGCGGAACGCCATGAGGTCTTTAGGGAAGCAAGAGCCGCCGTAGCCGACCCCGGGAGAAAGGAAGCGCCGCCCGATCCGTGAATCGGACCCGATTCCCTCACGTACCTGTTCCACGTCAGCGCCCACGGCCTCACAGACACTTGCCACGGCATTAATAAAGGAGATCTTCATGGCCAGAAATGCGTTGGATGCATGCTTGATCAGCTCGGCGCTCTTGGCGCTGGTGCGGATGAAATGCGCCTGGAAGGGGCCTGTGACGGGGCCGGGAATGGCATCGGGTCTTTTATAGTAGCTTCCGTCCACCAGCGGCTGGTAGGCCTGGGCTACCACCCCGGCGCAGCGCTCGCTCTCCGCGCCCACCACAATCCGGTCAGGGTAGAGGAAGTCCGCCACCGCGGTTCCCTCACGCAGAAATTCCGGGTTAGAGGCAACATCAAACAACTCTGCCGGCGCTCCATTCAACAGCATGATCTTGCGCACCCAGCTGTTGGTATAGACCGGGACAGTGCTTTTCTCCACCACGACCTTATAGTCATCGATGGCGCATGCAATTTCCTGGGCCACGGATTCCACATAAGAGAGGTCGGCGTCGCCGTCATCTTTGGGTGGCGTGCCTACGGCGATGAAGATCAGTTCGCTGCGTCGTACAGCCTCGGCCAGGTCTCCGGTAAAATCCAGGCGCTTGCCCCGATGACGCTCCAGCAACTCGGGCAGAAACTTCTCATGGATCGGGCACTCGCCGCGTTGCAATTCGGCCAGCTTGCGTTCATCGTTATCGACTAACAGGACATGATGGCCTAATTCTGCAAAACAGGCGCCAGCCACAAGGCCAACGTAACCCGATCCCACTACAGCAATTTTCATGATAGGTACCCAAAATCCTGACGAAGTGTGTTCCCGTACCCAAATGTTAAAAGTTCAAGAACAGCTAAAACCCTTCGATGTCAGAACACCTGCTTGGGATGTCACACCCCGGGTAATCCAGGCGGACAACATTGGTCTGGAAAGCGCCATCAGAGCTGTAATGAGAGCTGCTGTTCAGTGCGGGGCCGGCTCTCTCCTAGGTGCAGCTACACGTCAAAATTTTCTTGCCAGATGGGCTTATGACTGTCTTCAAAAGAGCTTTGCTTGCATGTTGTTTTGCTCTGTTTTTTCTACTGGTTCTCACCGGCTGTCAGGGAATAGCTGTTGGGACCGGTCCAACACCCACGCCCGCGCCCGGCGCTACGCCGGCAGGCACTCTCCAGAGCGTGAACCACATCATCTTCATGATGCAGGAAAACCGGAGCTTTGACGCCTATTTCGGCAAGATGAATGACTATCGGGCCAGCCTGGGGCTGGGACGTGACGCCGACGATCTGGAAACGAACTTTACCAATCCCGCCGATGACGGTGACACGATTACCACCTTTCATCTTCCTACCAGTTGCATCTTCAACACTACGGCTGCCTGGCTGGAGAGCCACGGCGACGCGAATCGATTTGATATTGGTGACACGGCCCCCCTCTTGCTGGACGGTTTTGTCCATACCGCTGGCGGGCTGGCAATTTTCGATGGCGATCCTGATACCAAGGGCGTGCGCGCCATGGGTTTTTACAACCAGAATGACCTGCCCTCGCCCTATTTCTTCGCGACGCAATTTGCCACCTCAGATCGTTTTTACACGCCCGCTCCCGTACAAACCGAAGACGCGCGGCTCTACGCCATGGCCGCCACTTCGCAAGGTCTGGTCCACCCCCCGCAAGAGAGCCAGACACAGCTCACGGCAAAGACAATTTTTCAGCTTCTTGATGCAGCCGGCGTCTCATGGAAAATCTACTCCGTCGATCGCCAGGCCAATGGCAAGCTGATCACCACGTTTCGCAACTTCCAGCCTTACGCCGCAACCAAGGAAGACCATATCGTCCCCATCGCGCAGTTCCTGACCGACGTGCAGAACAACACGCTGCCGCAGTTTTCTTACATCGAACCCGGCTTTAACTCCGGTCGTGACGAGCATCCCGGCACCACGAACAACCTTCAGGCGGGCGCGCGCTTCATGAATTCGCTGCTGACCGCGCTGATCAACAGCCCTTCCTGGAAAGACTCAGTTTTCATTGAGACGTTCGATGAAGGCGGGGGGCTGTTTGATCATGTCGGCCCGATGATCGACGGGCGGCCGATCCAGGAACTTGTGGTAAGCGCATCGGGCCAGGCAGTTGGCCCGGGCAAGTATCCGACGGACGCGGCGATCATGCACGTGCCCAGCCCTGACGGCATCAAGCCTCGGGACCTCAGGCCGCTAACAGATCCTGTTGACGATTTCGTACGCACGGGATTCCGCGTGCCGCTGATCATTGTTTCGCCCTTTGCCAAGCCGCACTACGTTTCTCACACGCCGATGGATTACACAGCAGTCCTTAAATTCGTGGAGAAGCGCTTTAACCTGCCAAACCTCACGGCACGCGACGCGGCCCAGCCTGACATGGACGAGTTCTTTGATTTTGCCAATTCGCCGAACCTGAATCCGGGCACACCGGCAAGCCAGCCCATTGGCCTTGCATGCGATGCCACGCTGGCTTCTGCGCCGACGAAGAAGCCCCCAGCGCCTTAGCCACAAACCCGGAAACCGGCGAGGCGCAAACATTCATGCGGTGAACGAGTTCGGCGCTAACGCGATAAGCCGGACAGCGCGGCGGCTAGCGCTGGATCGCCGCTTTCTTCCCCATATTCACTGGGAGAGAGGCGCCCTCTTTCTTGCGGGGTTGATTTCTCCTCTGGCGCAGAAGAGCAGATAGCTGAAGAAGATCACTGCAACCGAGCCGGCGAGAGTAAACTTCCACTGCCATGCCAAAGCAGAGGGCGAGATAAAGCCTTCAATCAGTCCGGCGACGATGAGAATCGGGACCGTTCCCATCAGCAGGCGTACAGCCTCGCCACCCGCTTTGGCCAGTGAATCCTGCCGCGAGAGCAATCCGGGAAAGAGCATTCCTTGCGCGATGCGCAAGCCGGCGCCGCCGGCGATGAAGATGGCGGGCAGTTCTAGAACGCCATGGGGGGCCACGAAACTCCAGAGGGAGAGACTCATATCGTTCAGCCAGCAGGCTGTCCCCACCACACCCAGCAAGAGGCCATTGAAGACCATCGAAAGCACCGTGCCCGCGCCCGCGGTGATTCCCCAGGCAAAAGCAACGAAGGAAACCGAGATGTTATTGGTCATGATCTGGCTGGAAGCGGCCGGCGCAACACTCACCACGGAGTCGGTCCACATCTTGTGCCGCTCAATCGTCTCCATCATGCGCGGGGAGAGAAACAATCGCATGTAATCCGGATGGGTGAGCGCCAGCAGCATGCCGGCCAGACTGCCCACGGCAAAAAGCAGAAAAGCAACGGTGATAAGCTTCAGGTTGTTGCGGAAAATCTGCGGATAGGTATGACGGTAAAAGTGCACGATACCTCGGGCACTCGATTTTTCCCCAGCATAGATGGTATTGTGAGCGCGGGAAAGGATGCCGTTCAGGAATCGGGCGTAAGATTTGCCCGTAGGATCTTCGCGCAAGGTGGAAAGATCGGCTGCCGCCTGGCGATAGAGTAATCCTAGTTCCTGCAGCTCAAGCCGGGTCAGTGACCGCAGGCCGCTGCTCTGCACCTGGTCCAGCAGATGTTCCAGGCGTTTCCAATGACTTTGACGTTTTTCCAGCCAATAGGTAGAAATCATAGTGGCGACTGACAAGCTTACCATCGATACTCCGGAGCAGGTGCACCTTGAATTCACGCTGGCCGGAATAGGCAGCCGCTTCATGGCGGCTTTTTTCGATAGCCTCATCGAGGCCGCTGTTTACCTGCTTCTATTTCTGCTCTCCCTGATGTGGGCCAGCACCGGTTTCTTCAATGGCAATCGCTCGATCTGGTGGAGCGCGGTCGTCAGCCTGGTGGTCTTTTGTATCAACTGGGGTTACCACGCCATCTTTGAGGCGCTGTGGAAAGGCCAGACGCCGGGCAAGCGCTTGGCGAAGATCCGGGTGATCAAAGATTCAGGGCGGCCAATCAACGCGTTTGAGGCCATCTCCCGTAACTTGATCCGGGCCGTCGATTTTCTGCCTTTGTTTTACGGCGTTGGCGTAATCACCATGCTTTTGAACTCCAAAAACCGCCGCCTGGGCGATTACGTTGCCGGGACCCTGGTGGTCCATGAGAGCTCTGACGGTGAATCCAAAATCTTTTTCAATACGCCTACCAAGACTGAGTTCATCCTGCACCAGGCCGCAGGCCTCACCCTGCAGGAAGCCGAACTGATTGAGACCTTCCTGGCGCGGCGTCTGGATATCCCGCCGGAGGTAAGGCGCGTCAACGGTAAGCGCATCGCCGATATGGTCAGTGCGCGGCTGAACATCCCTGCGGAGTCGCGCCCGGCCGACAATGAGAATTTCCTGGAGTTGATGGTCAGGGAGTTCAGAAGCAGGGCGCAATATCGCTAGTGCAGGGCACAATATCACTTGTACGTAGAACCCCTGATGACCCGGCGAAGGACCGCTCGAAGTCCAATGGGGTTTTGCCGGTATTGCGCGGACTGGCCCGAACCTTTAAGGTAAATAACCGACATGTACTAACGATTCCCCCAAGCGGCTTGGGTTTCGCCGTTTTTCTGTGGTACTTTAGCCCCAATTGCACTCGTTTACAGTTTCCCACGGCACTTGGAAAGGCTGCCCTTTAGTTCATTATTTTTATGGCACTCGGGTTTGGGTTCAATAAAGCAAAGGTCCTGGCGCAGGCGGAGAAGTTTGTCCAACAGGGGAAGCTGCCCAACGCGATTTCCGAGTACGAAAAAATTATCAAGGAAGATCCCAAGGACCTGACGGTGCTGAACACCATAGGGGACCTCTACGCGCGCGTCGGCAACAACGATTCTGCCACGTATTACTTCAAGAAGGTCGGCGACCAGTACGCGCAAAACGGCTTCGCCGTCAAAGCCATCGCGATTTACAAGAAGCTGACCAAGATCGGCCCGTACAACGCCGACAATACGACTAAACTGGCCGAACTCTACGGTCAGCAGGGCCTTTTCAATGACGCCCGCGTGCACTACATGCAGGTGGCAGACCAGCTTCTGAAGTCAGGCGATAACAATCAGGCGGCGCGCGTCTTCCAGAAAATTCTGGAACTCGACCCTGAGAACGCTCATACGCAGGCCAAGCTGGCGGATCTGTATCAGAAGCTGGGTAAAAAAGACGAGGCACGCAACATCTTTTACAGCGCGGCCGAATCGCTTTACGCGCGCGGCTCATACGACGCAGCGGAAGAAGCGCTGGGAAAAGTGCTTGCCATTGATCCTGCGAACACCGGCGCCCTGATGCTGCGCGGCTTGATCGCGGTGGATGCCGGAAACAGCCATGCCGCCGTCGAGTATCTGGAGCAGGTCACCGATCTGAATTCCCGACCGGACGGTTTGCGCGCTCTGCTGCGCGCCAAGCTGCATACCGGCAGTGCGGAGGGAGTGGAAGCTGTTGCCGATAAACTGCTCACCACCCACAATGACATCACTGGGATTGCCACGCTGGCGCAGTGGTGCGTGATCAACAATCACGTGGAAAGCGCGCTGCGGCTGTACGAACGATATTCAGACCGCTTATTTGCCGGCAATCCCACGGCCTTGCAGGACACGCTCCATCCGTTGGCCAGCCGCGTTAAGGACAACCCGGCGGCAATGGCCATTCTGAACCGCCTGACGCACCAGGCGGGTGACCATGCCCAGAACGCGGAGATGATCGAACTCCAGGCCGATGCGGCGGCCAAAAAGGGTAATTTTGTGGAAGCCCGTGATCTTTACAAGAAGCTCACGGAATTGGAGCCGGAGAACGCGCTGCATCCCCAGAGCTACAAACAGATGCTGGCCAAGCTGGGAGAAGATTCGGCCACCCGCATCCTGACTCCCGATGAAGCGGCGCAGGCTTTCATGGTGGAGGAGCTGGACGAGAGTGCTCCGTCGGTCCACCAGAGCTATGATCCTCCCACGGAAAAGGCCATTGAATCGGCGCTGACTGATGCCGAGCTGTACGTTTCTTATAACGTTCCTTCAAAAGCCATCCCGCCGCTGGAAGCTGCTTTGCCTCTGGCGCCGCAAGATGTGAACCTGAACCAGCGTCTGGCCAGCCTGTATGTGCGAGCAGAACGCTATGCTGACGCCGCACGCATGTACCAGAACCTGAGCGAGATTTACGAGGAGCTGGGCCATCCCAATGAGGCGGCAAAATATTCGGAAGCGGCAAAGAAATATGCGCTGCGCGCTCCCGCCTCGCCGGCGATACCGGTAACTCCCGCTGCGCCGCCGTCAGCAAAACCAACCTGGCCGCCGACGCCCGCGGAAGCTAAACCTGTGGTTGCGCCGGAACCGATAGCCGAAGCGCCAGCTGAAATCGAGGTCGTTGAAATCGAAGTTCAGGCAGCGCCATCCGTGCAGGAGTTCACCTTTGACACGCCTGAACCGGTCGCGATAGAGCCGGAGCCTCCGGTGACCGCACCGATCGAGCCCGTTCTGGCGTCTCCCGCAGTCGAAGAGATAAATCTGGAACCGGTCGTGTTTGACGCGCCGCCGGCGCCCGCGCCCACGTCTCCCGCTCATGAGATCGATATCTCCAATGAGTGGGAAGACATGATTGAAGTTGAGCCGGCTGAGTCCGCGGCCCCGGAACTTCAAGTCCAGAGCTATCAGGAAGTTGCGGAAGAGGCGCCACGCGGCGTTGTTCAGCCTGAACCGTCTGCCACGGCCGAGACTTCTCAAGCCGATCTCTCCTCACAAATTGCGGACAAGATCCAGGAAATCCGGTTTTACATTACGCAGGAGATGTGGGAGCCAGGCAAGGCTGCCATCCTTGATCTGACCGAGCTTGCGCCCGACGCTCCGGAAGTTACGGAGCTGATTGCCGCAGTCTCCGCGGGGCAGGCGAAATCCCGGACCGCGGCCCAGGCCGAAGCTGCGCCTCTTATCGAGGAAGCGCCCGTCGATTTTGTTCCCACTGCAATCGAAGAGCCGGCCATCGTTGAGCCGCCGCCCCCGCCCGCGAAAAAGCCACTGCGGGCCGAACCTGTTCCCGAACCGGAGAATGTTCTCGACATTGTAGAGGCGCCAAAGGCGAAGCCGCCCAAACCTTCCCAACCGGCAGCCACAGCCAAAGGAAAATCTACAGAAGACATTCTCAGCGATTTCATTCTGGACCTGGAACAGTCAGATCTGGCTGATTTTGCGCCTAAACAGCCGTCCACGGCTTCACTGTCTCCAGCGGCAGCGGTGCCGGACGTGCAGCAGCGCAGCAATGGCGACATGCAAGACGCCGAATCGGCCAACGTTCTGAGTGACATTCTCTCTGAGCTGCGCGAAGAGACCGCGGAGGCCGCCGAACCAGAAGAAGATCCGGAAACACATTACAACCTGGGCATTGCTTTCAAGGAGATGGGACTGCTGGATGAGGCCATTGGCGAGCTGCAAAAGGTTTGTCACGCGGTGGACCGTGGCACGCCGTTCTCGCAACCTATCCAGGCCCTTACCTGGCTGGCCCAGTGCCTGGTGGACAAAGGAGCGCCTGAGGCAGCCGTACGGTGGTATCAAAAAGCTTTGCAACTGCCGGGCCTGGATGATAGCAGCCGCTGTGCCATTTATTATGATCTGGCGATGGCTTACCAGACTTCGGGAGACAACAAATCCGCTCTGGCCAATTTCATGGAAGTGTACGGCTCGAATATCGATTTTCGCGACGTTGCCAGCCGCATTAAGGCGCTAAAATCGTAGAATCTTCTATTGCATCCAACAATTACACCAAAACATCAGATTTCAAATCCTTTGAAGCTTACCTCTACGAATCTCGATAATCCCCCGCCGGCATCGCCGCCCGAACCGGTTGGGGACAATCCTGCTGAAATGCCGGTGTGGCTGCAGCGGGTTTTCGTTGGGGTGTATGTCCTCTTCTGCATCGAATTAGGCCTGGTGTTGATTACGCTTCCCTGGACACGGTTCTGGTTTAATGATGGCTGGCTGGCGCAATGGCCCGGGCTCCAGCACATGTTGCAGCAGGGATTTGTTCGCGGCGCGGTCTCTGGGCTCGGCTTGCTGGATATCTGGCTGGGCGTTAGGGAAGCGGTGCGCTATCGCGACCGGCGTTGAGCCGGCGTTCTTGACTACATCGGGGTTCGTGACAGATTGCATGGCAAACAGTAACAAAAATCCGGGTCCTGATGATGGCAAGCCGGAGCTGCTTCCCGCTCCGCTGGCATATCTGAACCCGGAGTTCCTCCACAGCCCTGACGGCCGCATCCTGCGCATTCTCTCCGAGTACGCGGAACCGCTCTCCCGTTTTCGCCGCGAGAAGATCCAGGACACGGTCGTGTTTTTTGGCTCCGCCCGCTTTGCCAGTTTGCCTGACGCGCAGAACGCTCTCACTATTCTGGAGAAACCCGGCTCCGCCAAACCGGCCCTGCCGCACGAACAACCCGGCGGCAAGGATGGAGACGCTCTGCAGGCCGCACTGAAACGCGCCCACGCCGGCGTGGAGATGGCGCGCTATTACGAAGAAGCCCGCAGGCTGGCAAGCATGCTTACCGAGTGGACCCTTACGTTGCCCGGTAAGCGCCACCGTTTTGTGGTGACCTCAGGTGGAGGCCCCGGCATTATGGAAGCGGCCAACCGCGGCGCGCGCGAAGCCGGAGGCAAGACCATCGGCCTGAACATCCGACTGCCGTTTGAGCAGTATCCCAACCAGTACATCACTCCGGAGCTCAACTTTGAGTTCCACTACTTCTTCATGCGTAAGTACTGGTTCGCCTATCTGGCCAAGGCGCTGGTCGTCTTCCCAGGAGGCTTTGGCACGCTGGACGAGCTATTTGAAATCCTCACGCTGGCGCAGACGCACAAGCTGGCCAAGAAAATTCTGGTGATCGTTTATGGCAAGGCCTACTGGAAAAGCGTGCTGAACCTGGAAGCGCTGGTAGATGCGGGGACCATCTCCCCGGAAGACGTTAACGGCTTCACCATGGTCGATACGCCGGAAGAAGCGCTGGCGGTCCTGAAAGAAGGGCTGACGAAGTACCATCTGCAGCCGCAGCCCGCGCGACACGTGCAGGAAGAAGGCCCGGAGATCGCCAAGACGCTGCCGTAGCTTCACATCCCGACCGCAGGGAGGGAGCCCTATAGCACGGAAAAACTATTTGGCCGCGAATAAAACCAATGAACACGAATTTTGATTTGCTTGATTCGTGTCTATTCGCGTTGATTCGCGGCTAAACTCTCCGCCGTGATCGGCAGCCTGCGCACTCGTTTTCCGGTCGCCGCAAAAATGGCATTGGCGATTGCCGGGGCCACCGTTGGCACGGCAGTCTCGCCGAATCCGCCTGGCATGTCCGATCCCTGCAGAAGATAAGTTTCAACCTGCGGCGCCTGGTCCATGCGCAGCACTTTGAAGTCTGCGTAGCTGCGTTCCTGGGCCTGCGCGGCTTTGAAATTGATTTTTCCGCCCAACGCGGCAGACATGCCCCAGGCAATCGCGCTCTCCGTCTGGCCTTCAATGCCCAGCGGGTTCAGCGCCAGACCGCAATCCACGGCGGAAACGATGCGATGCACTTTGATGTCGGCAAGGTCTTTGCTCACGGAAACGTCCGCCACCTGAGCCAGGTAACAATCTTCGGCATACACGTTGCAGGCCACGCCGCGTCCCCAGAGGCGTCCGGCTTCCTGCTGCGGCGGTGACAGCCAGCCTGACTTTTCTGCTGCCAGCCGCAGTACGGCGATCAGCCGCGCGCGATCAATCTTCGCTATCTTCAGGTCCAGCACGTCGCCCGGCTCAAGCAGGCGAAGGCGAAGCGCGAGAGGATCGATTTTGGATGCATGCGCAATTTCATCCAAGAAAGACTCGCGCGCAAACACGGTGGATGGATACATCACGGCGCGCCACGGCCCCGTGGGAACAGGCGATTGCACGGGGACGAAGTCGCCCGCCTGGTGCGGGAGATTGTACGGATTATCGAACAAGCCCCACGGCATGCCGTCATCGCTATAGAAGTTCGGGTTCTTGCGGTCCTGCTCCGAGGGCAAGCCGAGAACGGAGAGGTCCGGTCCGCAGGATTTGTGCAGCCACGCCACTGGTTTACCGCCGGCATCGAGCCCGGCTTGCAGATGTTCAATCTTGGCGGCATGGAAGAAGCCGTGCTTCATATCGTCATCGCGCGTCCACAGCACCTGCACCGGTTTGCCCGCGGCTTTTGCAACCTCCACGGCCTCCAGGACGTAATCCACCTGCAAGCGCCGGCCAAAGCCGCCGCCCAGCATGGTCACGTTCACCTGCACTGCTTCGGCGGGGATCCCCAGCAGTTTTGCGGTTTCCTGCTGTGACGCTTCCGGGGCCTGCGTCGGCGCCCAGATCTCGCACGATCCGGCGCGCACGTCCGCCGTGCAGTTCATGGTTTCCAGCGGTGCATGGGCCTGATAGGGATATTCGTAAACGGCTTCCAGTTTCACCGGCGCCTCAGCCAGCGCAGCTTGCGCGTCGCCAGTGCGGCGGATAGGAAACCCGGGCTGCGACAGCGACTGCTCCAGCTTGTGCATGAATGAATCAGAATCAAAGCTTGCGTTAGGGCCTTTGTCCCAGACCGGCCGCAGCGTATCTCGTCCTTGGATGGCGGCCCATGTATTCACAGCGACCACCGCAACGCCACCGGAGAATCCGGTGCGGACGGGAACAACATTTTTTACCCCGGAGACTTTCATCGCCGGGGCTGGATCGCAGGAGATGAGCTTGCCTCCGAGATACGGGCAGCGCGCAACCACCGCGTAGAGCATCCCGGGAAGCTTCACGTCGAGTCCATAAACAGCGCGCCCGCTGACAATAGCCATTCCGTCGCGGCGTTTGACCGGCTTGCCTATCAAGAGAAATTCTTTTGGGTTTTTAAGCTGAGGCCTGGCAGGGACAGGGACATTGGATGCAGCAATCGCCAGCTGGCCATAGGTAAGCTTGCGGCCAGAGGGAATGTGGACCACGGTACCATGCTCGGCGCGGCACGTGCTGGGTGCAACCTGCCATTGTTTGGCGGCCGCGGTGACTAGCATCTCGCGTGCGGTGGCGGCGGCTTTGCGCAATGGTCCCCAGGTCCCGGCGGCACTACCGCTGCCGCTGGTGCGCAGACGAATTCCCTTGAAGCGCGGCTCCATGCGCGCCTGCTTGATGACCACCTTCTCCCAGTCGGCTTCAAGCTCGTCGGCCAGCACCATGGGCAAAAGCGTGCGCACGCCCTGCCCCATTTCGGAACGAACGGCCCACAGCCGCACGACGTTGTCCGCGCCGATGCGAATAAACGCGTTGGGAGCAAACTCTTGCGCGCCGGTTTCGACGGCCACCAGTGCGCCGGCATCGAGATGGAACGCCAGCGTCAGCCCGATTACGCTCAGGCTGCCATCGCGAAGAAACTCTCTGCGCGTAACCCTCATGTTGTGTCTCTCTCCGGCGCCAGGCCCGCGGCATGATGAATTGCCCTTCTAATGCGCTGGTAGGTGCCGCAGCGGCATACGTGCTGCGCCATGACCTGGTCAATCTCTGCTTCTGACGGATTTGCGTGCCGCTTGAGAAGCGCCGCGGCTTCCATGATCATGCCCGGCTGGCAGAACCCGCATTGCGCCACATCTGCTTCCACCCAGGCCTTCTGGCAGAGATGATCGGCGGTGGCAGAGAGTCCTTCGATGGTGAGATAGGTCTTGCCCGCCGCCGCGCTGATGGCGATCTGGCAGGCGCGCACGGCATTGCCGTTTTCGTGGACAGTGCAAGCGCCGCAGACGCCCACGCCGCATCCGTATTTTGTTCCGGTGAGGCGCAGCTCATCGCGCAGGACCCAGAGCAGAGGCGTTTCGGGTTCGGCGATGACGGTCCGCAGCTTGCCGTTGATGCGAAGAGAGTATTGGGGCATGGCAGCGCGCCTGCCTGTTCGACGCGCGCGCCCCGTCGAGGTTAGCGGTGAAGCCGTGGGGAATTACAATGCTGACGAATGGCCCTGCAGCTTTACTACATCACAGACCGCAGCCAGTTTCCGGGCGATGGCAAAGAGCAAGAGCGCCGGTTGCTGGAAAAGATTACAGAGTGCGCGGCCGCGGGCGTTAACATGGTCCAGCTCCGGGAAAAAGACTTGGAGGTACGCGCGCTGGAAGAGCTGGCGCTGAAGGCCATGGCGGCGATTGGCAAATCGAGTACGCGGCTGCTGATCAACTCGCGGACCGATGTTGCGCTGGCTTGTGGCGCTCATGGCGTACATCTGCCGGCCAACGATCTCGCCGCCAGCGAGGTGCGAGCGACGTTCGCCCAGGCCGGCGTTCGCGAGCCGGTGATCGGCGTGTCCGCCCACTCCGCTACGGAGGTGGCAAACGCGGAGTCGCACGGCGCCGACTTTGCCGTCTTTGCGCCAGTCTTTGAGAAGAAAGGCGCGGAGAAGGCAGGCGCGGAAAACCGCGAAGGACTGGAGCAGTTGCGGCGGATTTGCCATCGCACGGAGACAGCGCAGCCGCCCATGCCGGTGCTGGCACTTGGAGGCATTACGCTTGAGAACGCGCAGCAGTGTGTGGAAGCCGGGGCGGCAGGGATCGCCGCAATCCGCCTGTTTCAGCAGAACGATGTGCATGCGGTGGTGAAGAAGTTGCGCGAACGGAGTTAACCTCTGCTCTCCGGCCGGCGGTCGTCTTTGATCAGCCAGTGCAGGAATGAAGAAATAATGCTCAGCAGGATCGCGCCGATAAAGGCCGCGGTCCAGGTCTGCACGGCGAAGCCGGGCGTGATGGCCGCCGCCATCTTGAGCATGATCGCGTTAATCACGATCAGGAACAGACCGAAGGTCACAATCGTCAAAGGAAAGGTCAGGACTTTGAGGACCAGACCGAGCGTGGAATTCACAAAGCCAATGATGATGGCGGCGATCAGTGCGGCCGTGAATCCGCGCAACACAAAGCCGGGAACAACGTAGGCCACAATCACCAGGGAAACAGCGTTGATGAGCCATCTGATCAGGAGTCTCAAGAATTCACCTCACTCCGGCAGTTGGTCCGCCGATGACCCTTATTGTAATGAAGAAGGCCGCACCATAGCGCGGCCTCTCAAGAAACT
>JBGPZS010000012.1:0-20122 GCA_041493865.1 Terriglobia bacterium | reverse complement strand
ATTCCCGGCCCAGGGGTAGTCGGTCACGTTGGATTCGCCGCGAAACCAGATGTAGAAACCATACAAAGCGTGGTACAGGAGCGGAATATAAATGCCGACGGTCTCAAGAATCGGTACAAAAGGCAGGCCGGTGAGAAACTTTACCTGATCGGCGTACGCCCTGGGGCCATTGGTGGCAAATGCGTTGGAGATGAAATGCTCAAGCAGGAATGCGCCAATGGGGACAATCCCGCTGAGAGAATGCAGGCGGCGAAGGAAGAATGAATGGCCTTGACCGGCACGAATCGGCGGGACTCCGCGCTCGACAGGCGAGGCAACGCTGGCCATGTACTGCTACGCTCCGATCAGGTTTGCAAGACGAACTCTATATTATGAAACCTCAAATTAGCCTCCGTCAAACCGTGAGCGCCGTCACAGAGAGTGAATTCGCGCGAGACATGGTGAAGGTTCTTGAAACGGCAGAACTTCAGCCGGCTGGTCGCCGCCTCATGGAATCAGGAACGTACACGGGCCAACGGTCGGCTGCGTTGGAATGCCGGTGGGCGGAGTGATCCATGGCGGATTGACGAAGTCAAAGAACTCCGTCATGTCCGGCTGCGCTTTGTCGCGCGCCGTGAGGTTGGGCAAGTGGAAGCGCGTTTCAATGAATTTGAGAATCGCGGTGTAATCCATCACGGTGTGCGAAACGAAATTCTTTTTCGAGAATGGCGAGACCACGATGAGCGGTACGCGGAACCCGGTATGGTCATACGTGGCTTTGACATCGAAAGGTTTCAGATACCGCGGCGGAATGCTGTCCGGCAGCACGGCCGGCTGGGGTGCGACGTGATCATAAAAATTGCCTCCTTCATCGTAGGTGAGGATGAAGACCGAGTCTTTCCACGCGGTACTGGCCATGAACGCATTCAATATCTTGGCAACGCTCTGGGCCCCCACTTGCAAATCCGTGTTCGGATGCTCATCTGCCTTGTCCGGCTCGATCATTGCCACCTGCGGAAGCGTTCCGTTCTGCAGGTCTGTGAAGAACTGTGCGCGGTGGACAATCCTGTCCTTGTGTTGCGACTCAAAGGGCTGGAAGTATCCCAGATACGTGTGATTCAGGACCTGGTTGAGGTCTTCGCCGGCGGCATCAGAGACGTAGATTTTCCAGGAGATGTTCGCTTCTTCCAGAAGATGAAAAATGCTTTTAGCGCCGGACGGGAATGGGCTGGGATCACCGGTGGGGCCAGGCGGATAGATATAGCCGTAGTCGCTGGCTCCCAATCCAAAGATGCGGTTGGGCTGCGTGCGACTCATCACCGGTGAAAACCAGCGGTCAGAGGTCGCGAACTGCGAAGCCATGAAGTAGTAAAAGGGAATATCTTGCTCAGTGTAGAAGCCCATGGCGCGTTTCCCTGCAACGTCAGAGCCCCCGGTACCTTCGGCAAAATTGCCGGCTGCCGCGGCGAAGCCGTCAAGCGTGGCCGTGGCCGAAAGCGGGTCTTTGAGGTTGAATGCCCGGTGGCTCTCATCCCAGGACGGGCTCAGCACATCAATGCACTTATCGTGGAAATGAAAGCGCGCGATCGGGCCGCTGCCATCATGGGCCGGGTTGGTGACGCCAGGCGGGGCGACGTCCACGTCCTGCGGCAGTCCCAGGGATTGCCGGTAGTTGTTTAAGTTCCCGAAATAATGGTCGAATGACCTGTTTTCCTGAATCATGATGACGATGTGGTGAATGCTATGGATATCGCCTGTGCCGCTGAGCGGTGTTGGAGTAGCTGTTGCAGAAGTGCCAAGGCCGCCGCAAGCAGAAAGTACAAATGAAAGTGAGAGGAGGGGAAGACACCCAGCAACACGGGAGAGAGACATGGAGACTCCAGGGCGCGAAGCCTTCCATGGCGCGGTGTTGGGAAGGCCAACCTTAAGCTTGTAGATTGCTGCTGCTGTTCCAGAGTTGCCCTTGCCGTCAAAGTTCAGCATCTACTCTCTGAAAATGATCGAACTGCATCTATGAATTTTCACGCCGGGAAAAATTGGAAGAAAAGCTATTCCACAATGACGATTCCTTGCTGGTATTCTTGAAGCCAAGCTCCTCAGTCCCGACTTGAGGCGAAAGGACGATGCCATGCAGACCTTCCTTCAGGAAGTCCGCTATGCCGCGCGCCAGTTAGGCAAATCGCCGGGCTTCGCCACCCTGGCGGTGGTGACTTTGGCCCTGGGTATTGGCGCGAACACCGCCATGTTCACCGTGGTAGAAAGCCTGCTGCTTCGACCGCTTCCGTATGCAAATCCACAGCGGCTGGTAAGTATCAGCCCTCAGGGCGACGAGGCGTGGAGCGCGACCTCATGGCTCAGCTACCGCGACATTCGTGATCAGGCACGGAACCTGGGAACGGTTGCGCTGTTTTCCGAGGATGTCGGCGTGGTGCAAGCCAAAGAGGGTTCGCAGAGCGTGGTGACGCCGGGCGTGACGCCGAACCTTTTCAAGCTGCTCGGCGTAAAGCCCATTGTCGGCAGGACGTTTACCGAGGCGGAAGGACAGTCCGGAGGCCCGCAAACCGTGCTTCTTTCGGAAGGGCTGTGGAGACAGGGCTTCAGCGCGGACCCGGAAATCGCCGGACGTACGATTCGCGTGAATGGCAAGCCCAGGACTGTGGTCGGCGTAATGCCACGCAGCTTTCGTTTCCCGGAGTCAATGGGAACGGACCTGAATAAAGGAATCTGGCTGCCGATCCAACCTACTGCGGAGATGCGGAAAGATCGCGGCAGCCATTTCTTCTATGTGCTGGCAGACCTGAAACCAGATGCCGCTCTGCCGCAGGTGCAGGCCGAGCTGGATGCAATCGCACAGCGAATCCGGGCGGAAGACCCGAACAAGAACCAGAGTGTGGCTTTCCGCGTCACGCCCTACCAAGAGCTGCTGACCGGCCCGGTGCGCCCCGTGTTCCTCTTGCTGGTGATTGCCCTGGGATTGGTCCTGCTGATTGCATGCGTCAACGTGGCCAACCTGTTGATTGCCCGCTGCCTGGGCCGGCAGCAGGAATTTGCGGTACGCGCCGCCCTGGGCGCCGGGCAGTTGCGCCTGGTGCGCCAACTCTTTGTTGAAGGCGGATTGCTGAGCCTGCTGGGATGTGTTCTGGGGTTCGGCGTGGCTGTATTGATCGTTACCGCCTCACGCAATTTGCTGCAGCAAGCCGTGACGCGCGGAGACGACGTCGCCCTGCATTGGCCGGTAGTGCTGGCTCTGGCGGGAATCGCCACCATTACCACAGTGCTGTCGTCGCTTATCCCAGCATTACTGGTGGCCAGAACCGATCCTCAGCCGGCGTTGCAGACAGCTTCCCGAGGCCTGGGGAGCCGTTCGGTGCGGGCCCGGCTCAGCGGCTGGCTGGTTGCGCTTGAAGTTGCTGTTTCCACGGTGCTCCTGATCGCTACGGGCCTGCTCTTCCACAATCTCTGGAACCTGGAGCACAGCCATCTCGGCTTTGATATCACACGGGTGACCTCATTCACGGCCATGCCGGCCGATGCCGCTGGATTTGCCAACATGGGCGTTTCTCAGTCCAGTGAACAAACTCCCACTTCGGTGGCCACGCTCTTCTACCAACCCACGCTGGAACGCCTGCGCCAAGTGCCGGGGGTCCAGGATGTGGCGCTTGTGACAGCACCGCCTCTCTCCGGCATTAACATGCACACAAGCTTCAAACTGGTTGGACACCCGGACGATCGTGCACACACAATGGAAGCACGCATCACGGCAGTCAGCGGCGGATACGCGCGGCTGATGGGAACACCGGTGCTCAAGGGCCGCATGATCAGCAATGACGATACTGCAAGCGCCCCTTTCGTTATCGCGATCAATCAAACCCTGGCGCAAAAATACTTTGGCGAGCAAGATCCGTTGGGTCTGAAGATCGATCTCGGCGGCAAGGACACGGGAGCGCTCCAGCCCTATACCATTGTGGGAGTGATTGCCGATCAGGTTGACAGCGGCGTGGCCCAGGCGCCGGCGCCCCTGCTCATGGTGCCTTATGAACAAGTACCCTCAACCTCGCTTTACTATCAGATCCTGATCAAGACCGTCGTCTTTTTCGAGGTGAAGACCCACGGCGACATTGCGGTTGCGCCGGCCGTACGCAGTGTCTTCCGGCAGACCGCACCGGATTATGCCGTGGACAACTTTGAGACCATGCGGGAGATCGTGGACCAGAGCAACTTCAACCAGCGGCTGGGGCTATACCTGACCGGAGCATTTGCCGGCATGGCGGTGCTGATGGTGATCGCCGGACTCTATGGCGTGCTGGCGCAACTGGTGAGCTACCGGAGGCGCGAAATCGGTGTACGCCTGGCACTGGGATCCACGCGCGAGATGATCATGCGCATGTTCCTCAAACGGGGATTGATTCTTGTGGCCGCCGGTCTGGTGCTGGGCATGGTGTGTGCATTATGGGCAGGTAAATTGGTCAAGAGCTTCCTCTATCAGGTGCGGCCGCTGGATGGCTGGACGTATGCCGGCGTCGTGGTCCTTCTGCTATTGGTGGGGATACTGGCGGCATTGATCCCGGCGCGCCGCGCAGCCTCAGTGGAACCGATTGAAGCGCTCAGGGACGAGTAGGGCCGCAATTAAAACGAGTGTAGTGTGCACGGCGGACGAGAGTGGTAGTCTATCCAGTCCTTAAAAAGGAGCCGCGATGCCTTCACTCAGCTGCTCGAGTGCCTTGAAGTTTGTATATCTTCCAATACTGACTCTTTGTCTGGTTGGAGTGCGCGCTGGGGCGCAAAACACCCCGCTCGATAAGCAGATCACCTCGGTCTTTCCTGACGCGCAGGCTTTGTATCTTGATCTGCACCAGCACCCGGAACTTTCGTCGCATGAGACGCGGACGGCTGCCGAACTGGCCAATCGCCTGCGTGCGCTGGGCTACGAGGTCACGGAGCATGTGGGCGGGAACGGTGTGGTCGGCATCCTGAAGAATGGCCCGGGTCCCACGGTCATGTTGCGAACCGAGCTTGACGCGCTGCCGGTGGAAGAGAAGACCGGGTTGCCCTATGCGAGCAAAGCGCGCACCAAGGATGACAGCGGACGCGACGTGGGTGTGATGCACGCCTGCGGGCATGACGTGCATATGGCAACGTGGTGGGGGACGGCGGCCATTATGGCGCACAACAAAGACTCATGGCACGGCACGCTGATGCTGATTGGCCAGCCGGCGGAAGAAACCATTACCGGCGCCGACAAGATGATCAAAGACGGGCTGTTCACGCGCTTCCCCAAGCCCGACATCGGCATTGCCATGCATGACACCAATAATCTTCCCGTCGGCAAAGTGGGGATTACGCCGGGATATGCCAAGGCCAACGCTGATTCAGTCCGCATCACTGTCTATGGCAAAGGCGGGCACGGCGCGCAGCCGCATACCACGGTTGATCCAGTGTTGATCGCGGCCAGGATCGCGGTGACCGTGCAATCGATTGTTGCACGTGAGATCAAGCCGGGCGACGCGGCGGTGATCACCATCGGATACATTCAGGCCGGCACCAAGAACAACATCATCCCTGACGATGCGCAGATGGGGTTTACCGTGCGCTCTTACAAGCCCGACGTACGCCAGCACCTGCTGGCCGGGATTGAGCGCGTGGCGAAAGCGGAAGCCATGGCGGCGGGAGCGGAGAAAATGCCGCTGGTGGAGAGATACGAGTCCACGTCGGCCGTCTATAACGATCCCGTGCTCACGCAGCACCTGGCGTCGACGCTGGAGGGCGTGCTGGGCAAGGGAACAGTGGTGACGGAAGAGCCGATCATGACTTCGGAAGATTATTCGTATTTCGTGGAGCAGGGCGTTCCGTCGTTTTACTTCACGCTGGGCGTGGCCGATCCGCAAAAGCTGACGGAAGCGCAGGCTGCCGGGCGGCTGTTGCCCAGCAATCACTCGCCGCTGTTCGCGCCTGTGGCGGACCCATCCCTCAAAACCGGCATGACAGCGGAAGTCACGATTCTGCGCGATCTGCTCAAAGGGACACCGGCGGACGTGAAGAAGTTTACCAAGCCGGCGTCAGGGAATTAACGGAGATAGCTCACCGCGGAGGCGCAGAGACGCGGAGAAATGCCCGGGGTGGTACCCTGTCCAAATTCCAAAGGAGTATTTGACTGATGAAATTCTCCCGCCGCCGTTTTCTTGAAACCGCAGGAATCGCCACCGCAGCCACGCTGGCACAACCCGGCAGCGCGTTTGCCGTCCAGAACGAGGCTGGGGCCAAGCTGCCGGCGCCGATCGCGAAGCTGAAGTCGCGCAAGGTGGAGGCCAAGCCCATCACGACTGCGGAGCGCGAGCAGAGGATGGAACGGGCGCGGCAATTGATGGCTGAGAACAAGATTGACGCCATCATGGTGATGGGCGGCACCTCGCTGGTCTATTTCTCCAACATTCGCTGGTGGATGAGCGAGCGCACGTTTGCGCTGGTCCTGCCGGTGAAGGGAAATCCCTTCTACGTGTGCCCCGCGTTTGAAGAAGACCGCGCGCGCGAACAGATCGCCAGCGGGCCGGGAGGAACCAACGCCGAGGTCCGCACGTGGCATGAGGACGAGAGCCCGTACCAGCGGATAGCGGAAGGACTGAAAGACAGGAGCTTGTCGGCGGGCAAGCTGGCCATGGAAGAGACGGTCCGCTATGTTTTCAGCGAGGGCGTGGGGAAGGTTGCGCCGGGGCTGCATGTTGTGAGCGCCACGCCGGTGACGGCGGGCTGCCGCATGATCAAAAGCCAGCACGAACTGCAACTGATGAAGCTGGCGAATGAGGTTACGCTGGCGGCTTACGAAGCGGCGTATCTTTCCACCAAAGAAGGCATGACGCAGAATGATTTTGGCACGATGGTGCAGGCCGCGCACGCGCAACAGGGCTTCCAGGGCGGTGCGAGCATACAGGTGGGTGAGAATTCAGCTCTACCGCATGGTTCGGCCAAGCCGCAGGTGATTCGCGAGGGCACGATCCTGTTAATGGATGGTGGCTGCACCGCCGAAGGCTACGAATCCGACATCAGCCGAACCGTGGTGCTGGGCAAGCCCACTGACAAAATGAAGCAAGTCTTTGAGATTGTTTATAAGGCGCAATCAGCGGCATTGGCGGCGGCCAAGCCCGGCGTGCAGTGCCAGGCCGTAGACGCGGCGGCGCGCAAGGTCATCTCCGACGCCGGCTATGGCCCGGACTACAAGCATTTCACGCATCGCGTGGGGCATGGCATCGGCATGGACGGCCACGAGTGGCCGTATCTTGTCCGCGGCAACACGCTGCCACTGGCCCCCAATATGACGTTCAGCGACGAACCGGGGATTTACATCCGCGGCGAATTCGGCGTGCGCCTGGAAGACGACATGTACATCACGGAAAAAGGGGCGGAGCTGTTTACTGCTCAGAGTAGGAGTTTGGACGAGCCGTTTAAAATCGGGTGATCGCGCGTGATCGGGTGATCCGGTGATCGGATTCACGATTACATCTTTGCCGTGCTCCGGGAGGCTGAAAATATAAGCAACAATTCATTGGCCTCGTTCAGCAATTCGCGCAACTTGGCGCCCGGGCACGATCTCGCTGTCCGCAAGAAGTTCAAGCCAAAGCACCGTTTCGTCTGCTTCCTCAATCACAATGCCCAGCTTGGAAATGAATTCTGCCTTTGATCGGCCTCTGCCTGCCGCTCTATAGTTTCGCTGCTATTGAAGTGGAGGACCGGAGGAGCTGTTGCATGATCACGTTTGCTTCACGCGTTTTTGGCAGCGCTTGCGACATCCTGATTACCCGGAGCGCAAAAGCCTTTGTTCTGTCCTTTAGCGCTTGATGCTTATCAATGCTCATCGGCCTCCGATCACCGGATCACCCGATCACGCGCGATCACCCGATCCTCCCAGTGCCCCCGATCTATTTCAAAGCCCCCTGCATGAACGCCGTCACGTCTTTCTTCAATTCCGCCAAAGACGAATCCTGGATATACATCATGTGCCCCGCGCCGTAATAGCCCAGGGTGATCTTGGCATGCTGCGCCTGGTCTAGGTTCATGTGGTTGAGCGTGTACTGCGTAGCGAAATAAGGTGTGGCCAGATCGTAATACCCGGAGCCGATAAAAAGCTTCATGAAAGGGTTTTTGTCGAAGGCGTCTTTGAGTGACTGCGCGGTGTCAGGGAAACCGCCGCGCTGGATGCCCCAATCCCACTCATCAAAGCGGAAGCCTCCGCCCAGGATGTAATACTCCAGATCGGATTTATAGCCCAGCTCGCTGCGCACGTACTGATTGAACATTGCAGTGTAAGGCGGCCGAATGGCGCTCATGCTGGGATCGAAGCTGGCCGTCTCAGCCACGGCAGAACGTGAAGTGCCAGTAAAGCGGCTATCGAGCCGGCCGACGGTCTGGCGCTTATCACGCAGGAGTTCTTTGGTGAAGTGCGACTCTTCAATGCGCAGATTGCTCTCGTCGATATAAGTCTTGCTCAGGCCGGTGTAGCGGGCCAGATGGTCGATCACGTCTTGCCGCTCCTGCGGCGTAAGGCGGTCGCCTTTGGCCAGCGCGTCAGCGTATGGGCCCGCCGCCCACTGCTCAACTTCAGCGCGCAGCTTATCGAAGTTTTGTTCAAGTTCGGGCGCCAGCTTCTTGTGATACCACGCAGCGGAAGAATAGGTGGGCAGAAACAGCACAAAGGGAAGATCGTTACCGGGAGCGCCATCGGTGGTCTGGAAGTTCAGAATGCTGGAGATCAGCATGATCCCGTTGAAAGCGATCCCGTGTTCCACCAGGTAGCCGGAGAGGCCGGCGGCGCGCGTGGTGCCGTAACTTTCGCCCACCAGGAACAGTGGCGAGGACCAGCGTTCATAACGGCCAAGATAAAGACGGATGAACTCGCCCACGGACTCAATGTCGCCGCGCAGGCCGAGGAATTTCCTCGTCTGGTCTCTTTTGACGGCGCGGCTGTAACCTGTGCCGACGGGATCGATGAAAACCAGGTCCGTCTGGTCCAGCCATGTGTGTTCGTTGTCGATCAGCTGGTAGGGCGGCGGGGGCATCATGCCGTCAGGCTGCATGCGCACGCGTTTGGGCCCGATGGCGCCCAGATGCAGCCACACTGAAGCCGATCCCGGCCCGCCGTTGAACGAAAACGTGAGTGGCCGGTGCTCGCCTGACTGGCCGTCCAGCGTGTAAGCGATGTAGAAAATGTGGGCCTCGACCTCGCCGGTGTCATTGTTCTTGAGCGGCATCATGCCCGTGGTTGCGGTGTAATGCAGCGTCTTGCCGCCAACGCGGATTTCATGATGCGTGACCATAGGGGGCTGCTCTGCTGGCTCTTTCTTGGCGTCCCCGGCGGAAGGCGCGGCCGGTTTAGTGGATGGTTCGGCGGGGCTGGCAGCAGGCGCCGGGCTGGGCGGCCTGTCGCCACGGTTCCTCTGCTGGCCAAGGGCGCAGAGCGAAAAGAGCAATACAACAGCAAGCAAAAGAGACGAGGCGCGACGCAGCATCATGTTGACACTCCACCCAGAGAAATTGGACGTGATCTTTTAGGACGTAATCTTTAATAGACGTCGACCAGAAAAACAAGTGAGTGTATCTGGCGAGCGGAAAAAGGGCAAATCAAACCGGATGCTGGATTCCTGGCGGCCGTTGCGGCAAGGGATTTGAGTCCTGGTGGCCCTGGAAGTACCACATCAGCAGGACAATGACGAGCACAATAGTGAGCATGAGAAGGCCGAAAAGTTGGCCGGCGGTATCAGAACGGCGCATAGGTAAACGGGTTGCCATACGTATTTAGACGTAGTGCATGAGTCTAAATATGCGCCCTTTATAAATCTTAGGGAAACTTTGCGAGACACCAGTTTTGCGACACACCGGGCCGCAAAGGCCGGCTGCTCTGTTTGCCTGCCTGTGTGGCCCAGTGTGAATTCAAGACTAGCGGGTGGGCACAACCAAATCACGGTCCAGGCGGACCTCCAGCTGTGTGCCCTTGTCCAGCTTCATGTCGCCGCCCTTGAATAGGAAGCTGGTCCCGGTTCCGACGCCCGCGCCGGCTGCCGCTCCGATCGCGGCGCCCTTGCCGCCACCCACCATTGATCCGGAAACAGCGCCAACGGCCGCGCCGATGGCCGCGTTGGTAATGACTTTCTTTTTGTCGGGGCCTTTGCGATAGATCTCGCCTTCTTCTCCGCTGGACTTGATCGAGGGATCCCCGGGGACGCCGGTGACAGTGCCGATCAGCGGGACCCAGCCCTTACGAGTCTCAATCTCATCCAGCGCCAGTTGGATCTTTGAACCCGTATAGCCGTGTTCAAACCGCCCGACGTGGCCTTTGATGGTGCGCCCCTTGGGAATGATCAATCCGCTGGGTGTGAGAAGGTCTTCGCGCAGTTCGGCCTTGAAGTGCTTGCCGTCCTCCATCTTTTTGGTGTCCAGCGTGTCTTTCAGCTTGATGATGAAACGAGTGCCATCAGGAATGGCGTTCGGAGGCGCGACGGACACGGGAGCGGAGCTGACCGGTCCGGAACTGGCCATAGGCCCCTGCCCCTGCTGGGGCGGAGGGGTATTTCTGCCGTCGTTAGGACGGGTCTTAAGGACCGGATCGTTAGGGTTGCCATTTTCCTGGCCCATTGCGCCCAGGGCCAACACCAACACGGCACAAACGGAGGCTGCCCACTTTGCCTTCATGGCGTTATCACCTCAAGAAATTTTAGTAATGCTTGGCGAATGAGATGCACGTACCATCCAGAAAAGCTGCCTGACCGGCCGGTGAATTCTGGGTGGCTTGGCTTGTGACCGTAACTTTCTGACATGCCGTGGTTTTCTCTCCTAACCCAGGAATTAGGACATTACTAAAGTAACTGTCCAAAGGTTCTATTGGAGGCGATTTTGAAGCATCATATGAGAGTGTGAGAGTGAAAGTGCCGATTCCCCGGAAAGGGAATATGACATGAAAAACTGGTTTCTACCTGCAACGCTACTAGGCTTGAGCGGCCTGGCGCTTGTATTCGCCAACGAAAAACGCCGTGAGCGCGTCCGCCACTTTTTTGATGATCTTTTGGAACATGGCGACCCGCTGGGAGAGTTCAACAAGTTCTGTGAAGAACAACTGGAGATCATCCAGCAAAACCTGGACCGTCTGTCTGAGGTCCTGGAAGAGCCCCAACGCGCCGGTTAACCCGCGGTCTTTTGTTCTGGTTAGCCCGCGATTTTGTTGATGACCCCGGCCATGCGCACGTCGCGCTGTGTTACCCCTCCCGAATCATGTGACACAAGGGCCATGGTCACGGTGTTATAGCGAATATCGATATCCGGGTGATGGTTGGCCTGCTCGGCCGCATCCGCCACCTTATTCACAAACTGCATTGCCAACTTGAAGTCGGGAAACCGGAAGACGCGCTGGATGGCGGTCCCGTTGCGCTGCCACCCGCTCAAAGAAGCCAGCGCCTGCTGGATTTCTGCATCCGTGAGCACAGCCATAAGGCACCTTTCTAACGACACAGGAGATTTTAGTGCCTGGGCGCGAAAATTGCAGCACTGGAGGCCCTTGCAAACTCCATTTGTGGGACGAAGTTCCACCCGTGGCATGCTACGCGCGGGAGGCTGATTCTATGTTGCCCTGGTTGCGGCAAGGACGGCGATGGGCTTCATGGGATAGGAGAAGTGATCAATCTGCGAGTTGATTTCCTTGCGCAGATCTTCCCAGATGGTGTCCGGCATCTCCATAAAGACGCGGACAACTTCAGGATCAAACTGCCGGCCAGCGAAGCGTTCCACCTCTTCGCGTGCCACCTGAATGCTCTGGGCCGCGCGATAAGGGCGGTCTGAAGTGATGGCATCCAGCGTGTCAGCGATGGAGAAGATACGCGCTCCGAGCGGTATGTCCGGGCCACTCAAGCCACGCGGGTAACCGGTGCCATCAAAGCGTTCCTGGTGGGCATAAACGATTTCGGCGGCTTCAGAGAGGAAAGGGATCTTCTTGAGCATCTGGTATCCGCGGAAGCAATGCTCGCGCATGATTTCGGTTTCGGCTTCGGTCAGCGCGCCGGGCTTGCGCAGGATAGCGTCAGGAATGGCCATCTTGCCGATGTCGTGCAGGAAGGCGCCGCGGGCAATCACGCGGATTTTCTCACCCGAAAGTCCCATGGCGCGGGCGATGGCGATGGTGAATGCCGTAACCCGCTTGGAGTGGCCCTCGGTTTCGGCGTCCTTTAAATCCAGGGCGTCACCGAGAGCTTCCAGCGTAATGTCATAGGAGCGCTCCAGGTCAGTCATGGCCTGGCGAAGCTGCTCGGTACGGGCGGCCACCAGGGACTCAAGGTTTGACTGGTAGGCCCTGTTTTCCAGCTTCAAGCGGCGGTGCTCCAATGCCCGGCGAACCATAGCGAGAAGCTGTTCGCGTTCAAAGGGCTTCAGCAGGTAATCGTAAGCGCCATTGCGGATGGCGGCCAGGGCGACGGAAATATCATGGACGGCGGTGACCATGATCACCGGCATATCAGGGTATTTTTCCTTGGAACGCTCCAGCAGGGCGATGCCATCGAGTTCAGCCATCATCAGGTCGGAAAGCATCAACTCGAACTCGCCGGTGGAGTTGAGTATGGCCAGCGCTTCCATACCGGAAGCGGCCTGGCGGGTCTTGTACCCCGCGGCGCTCAGCATGGACGAGATGATTTCGCGAATCGGTTCCTCGTCGTCGACGACCAGAATGCGCTCTGTAGCCATTGGGAAAGTGTACCTTGGGGGGAACCATAATGTAACCCAGAGTTCCCTGAAATACAACGGTGCTAGCACCAAAAAAGCGCTTGTAAACCCAAAATTCGTGGTATACAGAGGTTACTTTCTGCTCGATTAGAAACCCTTTTGAATTGAAACCATGGAATTGACCCTCCAATCGGCATTTTTGGCGGAAATGTCGACTCTGCTGATCTTGCTGGCGGGCGCGGTAATTCTGTACAGCAGCTTCCGCGAGAAGTATCTGGTGCCGTGGATTGCCGGCTGGAGCGTGTTCACGCTCTCCAAGGTCTTTCTGGCGTTGAGTTCGTCCCGCGCGCCCGCGCCGCTGTGGACTGCGCTTGCCTATGGTTCGTATGTGGCGGCGGTGGGCCTGTTCGCGGCCGCTGTCTTTTTTTACGTCTCGCAGCGCAAACTGTTGTGGCCGGCGATTGCCGCCCTCTGTGTGGCCCTGCCGCTGGAGGTGGCGTACTCGCTGTGGAGGCCGTATCCGGCCATGCACACAGTGGCGTTTGCTCTTTGCTGGCTGGTAAGCATCACGGTGTCTGCGCAGCTTGTCCGTTTTGCCTGGGGCAGAGTCAGTGTCGGGCGCTGGCTGCTGGCGGCGATGTTAGTGGTGTTGCACCTGGATACGGTGGGCAGCGTTCACCGAATTGTCGGCACCGATATTCTGGTCGATTTGCTTCTGGGCATCAGCATGATGATCATCGTGCTGGACGATTCCCGGGTCCAGGTGCAGCGCCTGGATGCCCTGAATACCATCACGCACCAAATCTCCGATTCCCGCGAATTCGAACCCACGGTGGGGACGATCCTGGAAGAGCTCGGGAAAATCACCCGGGCCAAATCGGCATGGTTCCGCATCCTGGAGGGCGAAAAATTAACGATGGCGGCCCACCGCGGGCTGTCGCAGGCTTTTGTCGAGAAAGTCGCGATCATTGAAACCACCCAGAGCGTGAGCGGCTTTGCCCTGCGCGAGAGTGAAGTTTATGTCGTGCAGGCGAGCGAATCGACGCCGGAGATACGGGAGGCGCTCAGGGATGAAGGTATCCATCATCTCCTGCTGGTGCCGGTGGAAGGCAAGCACTCCCGCATAGGAATGTTCGTCCTGGGCATGCCGCAGTTTCGCGCGTATACGGGACGGGAAAAGAAGTTTCTGAAGGCCGCGGCCAAGCAGCTTGGGCTGGCAGCGGAAAACCGCAAGCTGCTGCAGCAGGTAGTGCACTCGCGCAATGAGTGGGCGAGCACCTTTGATTCTATCCCCGATTGCATCCTGGTCCATGATCTGGAATACCGCATTTTGCGGGCCAACAGCGCTCTGCTGGGGCGGCTGCAGCGCTCGCGTGAAGAGGTGGTGCAGCGCCTGTGCGAAGAGGTGCTGCCCGGGGCCGTTGTCAACTGGCAGGGATGCCCCTATTGCGCGCATGCCGACTGCGGCGGCGAGGAAGACCCATGCTTCGGCGGGTATTCCGTGGTTTCGACGTCGGCTTACACCGGCGAAGACCATGCCCGGGCCGGCACCGTCCACGTGATCAAGGACATCACCGAATCCAAAGCGGCGGAGGAGCGATTTACCTCACTCTTCAATCACATGCATGAAGGCGTTTTTGCTTCCACCCCGGAAGGCAAGATTCTGGATTGCAATGAGGCCTTTGTCCGCATGCTGGGGTATGACAGCAAAGAAGACGTGCTCAAGCTGGACGTGGCGCACTCCATCTATGTTGATATGGAAGACCGCCATAAATTCCTGAGCGAGATTTCGCGCCAGGGGTTCGTGAGAAATTTTGAGATCCTGCTGCGCTGCAAAGACGGCCGCAAAATCCACGTGATTGAAAGCAGTTTTGCCACGCGCGCTCCCAGCGGCAAGATCGAGCGCTACCAGGGCGTGGTGCTGGATGTAACGGAAATGAAGCGCGCTGAAGACGAGATCCGCCGGCGGAACCGCGAACTGTACGTATTGAACAACATCGCGGTAACCTTCAACCAGTCTTTTGACCTGGACGAAATCCTGCAACTGATCATGCTGCAGATGGTGGAGTTGTTTGCCACGGACACGGCGGCGGTCTACCTGTTCGAAGAAGAAACAAACACGCTCACCAAGAAATCTTCCTACGGGCACCGCAGCTCCTGGTCGCCGGAGAGCGAACGAATCACGTTGCCGGCGGAATTCATCGCCACGGTCAAGGCCGACCACGCCGAAATCATCGATCACGAGCACCTGTCGCGCCTGCCGGAGGTGCTGCACAGGGCGGTGGCACTGGAAGACCTGCGCTCGTGGCTTTGGGTGGTCCTGTGGCGCAAGGAAAAAATACTGGGCGTGCTTGCCACCAGCAGCCGCGTTCCCCGGGAATTCACGCGCTCCGAACAAGGCGTGATGATTGCCGTGGGCCGGCAACTGGCCACCACCATCGAAAAAGTCCAGCTCTATAACGAAACCCGGCAGGCCTATGAGGACCTGCGCCGGACCCAGGAGCAGCTGCTGCAAAGCGAGAAGATGTCCGCTGTGGGGCAATTGATTTCAGGGGTGGCCCACGAGTTGAACAACCCGCTGACGGCGATCCTGGGCTATACGCAATTGCTGGAAAGCGAAACGCTGGAGCCGCGGGTGGAAGAGTTCGTCCAGAAGCTGCGCAAACAGGCGCAGCGCACGCAGAGGATCGTGCAGAACCTGCTGTCATTCGCGCGCCAGCACAAACCCAAACGCGTGCACGTTGACCTGCGCAGCGTGCTGGAAGATACCATCGCGCTGCGCGACTATGACCTGAAGGTCAACAATATTGCGGTGGAACGAGAGTTCGATCCGGTGCTGCCTTCGGTGGTGGCAGATCCGCATCAACTGGAACAGGTCTACCTCAACATCATCAATAACGCGGCGGACGCCATGATGGATGGCGGGCGCGGAGGCCGCCTGCGCGTGAGCATTTTTACCGAGAATGGGAGCGTGGTGACTTCATTCCATGATTCCGGTCCCGGCATCTATGACACGAAGCACGTTTTTGATCCGTTCTACACCACCAAGGGCGTGGGCAAGGGGACCGGCCTGGGCCTGAGCATCTGTTACGGCATTGTGAAAGAGCACGGAGGCGAAATCTCCGCGCAGAACCATTCTTCCGGAGGCGCCCTGCTGCAGGTGCGCTTGCCGGTTGCCGTGGGTGAGAAGCCGGTGACCGAGCGCGACCGCATCGTCGCGCGGCGTGAATCGCGGCTGGAAGGCTCCGTGCTGCTGGTGGACGACGAAGAAGCAGTGCTCGATTTCGAGCGCGAGGTGCTCAGCGCCGCGGGCCTGAATGTGGTCACGGTCACCTCCGGGGCCGAGGCCGTGGACTACCTGAAGCAGGAAGACTTCGACGTTCTATTGCTCGACAGCAAGGTCCCGGGAAGCTGGTCAAGCGAAGATGTTTTCCACTGGATGGAGCAACATCGCCCGGAATTGGTACCGCGGACAGTGCTGGTGCTTTCCAACGTGTCTGACCCGGGCGTCCGCGCCTTTGTGGATGCAACCAAGATCTTCTGCCTGGTCAAACCTTTTGAAGTCTCCGACCTGCTGGCAGTGGCCCGCCGCGTATTGAGAAGAGTGAAGGCAGCTTCGCAGTCACAGTGAGGGAGAGCATGCAGCGGCGGGCTCCAGGATTTGACGAACAATAAAACATATTGACTGTTTCTTTTGTTACAGGACTACCACCGCCGCCTGTTTATCTCGCGGTAAGAGCGCGGGCACACTGCGATCCAAGGTTGCAAGTCTTGCTTTCCTGCGTATGGCCAGGCCTAGCAGGTAAGCGTCACTCACTTGCTGATGTCCTACTAACTGCTTTTGAATAGGCTCCACAGCTTCCGCAAAACTGAGATCGTCCGGCCAAAATAGATGCGACGGATGATTCAGATTTACGCCGAGTAGTTTTAGAGCTTGCTGCGGAGTAGAAGGGGTCCTTGAAAATGCCGGATTTGACAAGATCCGAACACAACCCGCCTGAGTAAGAGGGCACGTCGCCCAGCCAGCCTTTGAATGTTGCGCGAACCAATTTTGGGCCCTTTCGTGACTTTCATGGGACCGCCACACGAGCGCTACGAGCACGTTAACATCCAGGAGATGAACGGTCATTGCTCTTCGGCTTCCAGCTCACGAACCTTTTTTGTGGTGACCCGAGGCGAATCCGGCGGCACGTCGAAAACGAGCAACCCGTTTACGGTGCAAGTGGGAAGTGGCGCGGTAATCCCTCGCCGAACAAGCTCAGACACCGCTTTCCCCAGTCCCAGGGCACGGCTTTCGGCATACTGCTTCACTGCCGGGGCTATGTCATCATCTAAGTTTATTGTCGTGCGCATTAGAAAATGATGTCATATTTATAAAATGATGTCAATTATATAATATGATGAAATATCCACCATGAGATGAAAAACAACCGATTTGGTGTAACAGGCAAATTCAACGCGCCCGCGTCCTCCGCACCAGCATTCGTCCCACGCCCGGTATTCCGGCAAATGCAAACACAGCGCGACGGACCCATTTGGGAGCTGTGAATGCGCTGCGCAAGCGAGCGGCGTTGCGGAATGCGGGAGCGAAGCCCTTGCGGTAGGCAGCCTGGTATTGCCGGTGCGCTTGCTGCAAGGAGCATGTCCCGCGCAGGAAGGAAGCGACCGATTCCGCGGCGAGCGTTCCGCTTTGCAGCGCGAGCGAGATGCCGTCGCCAGCGAAGGGATCGATGAACCCGGCGGCATCACCTGCGAGCAGCATGCCATCGGACTCGGTTTCTGGTTCGCGGAAATATAGTGGCGAGGTGGTGACAGTGGAGAACAGGGGTTGCCAGGCGCGGCTGCGTTGCCAGAGTTGCGGCTCCTTGGCAAAGACTTCGTCCAGAGTGTGGGCAACATCGGCGCGTACCATGGCGCAGGCATTGACAGAGTTCGCGCCCACCGGGGTGACTCCGCAGTAGCCGCCGGGGAAGAAGTAAAGATCGACCGATTGCGGCGCGGCCGGTTCAGTGAAGTGGGCTTTCAGACCCAGCCATTTGTCTTTTCCCGCCACGTCGAACTGCGTGAGCTTTGACCAGCGTCCGGTGGCGTTGATGACGGCACTGGCAGTAAAGATATTTTCCGCGGTGACAACGTGGAATATTTTGTTCCGCCGCACTTCGCGGACAGCAACGTCCTCTATGGCGGTGGCTCCGGCGCGTTGTGCCGCGTGAAACAGGGCAGCGTCAAGATCGAAGCGGGGAATGCTTTGCGCGGCAGGAACGACCGGGAGAGTGAGGGTCTTGTTGTCCACAAAGATCCGCGAGGAAGAAATCGACGGGCATGATTGAAAACGGCCGTCTTCCAGCATGCCGTGCAGCAGTCCCAGCGACTCAGGCGAGACAAACTCACCGCAGACTTTGTGGCGGGGAAAGCGGTCTTTTTCCAGCAGCAACACCGTTGCGCCGAGGCGAGACGCAGTGATGGCAGCGGCAGAGCCCGCCGGCCCCGCGCCGACGATGATCACGTCATATTGGGCTGCTTCCAAACGATCACTCCCATGCGGAAAAGGTAGAACTTTCTGATTTCGACGTTGCGCGCTGCGGCGACTGGCTGCAGAATTTGGCGGATCTCTTCCACAGTGTAAGCCCTGCGCACGGAGGCAGGCGCATCGTGACGGGTAAGACGGCTGCGGTAAAGAGGCAAGCCGAGGTAGCTCAACGCCAGGTGCAGCGGGTGGCGGCGGAGGTCATGAATGAGAAACGCATGGCGAGCGACGCGGAGACCTTCGCGGGCGAAGCGGACGATCTGCTCCGGCTCCAGATGATGGAGAAAAAGAGAGCAGCCTACGGCGTCAAAACTGTTGTCGCGAAAGGGAAGGGCCATAGCGTCAGCGCAGACGCTGGGATGGAGTGCGCCGAGGTGCGTTGGAGCGCGATCCAGGATCACCGGCCGCAGGACCGTTCCTGACTGGACCAGCAACCGCTGCGAGAGAGTGGCAATGTAACCTTCACTGCCGGCGACGTCCAACCAGGAGAGTTCTTTCAGCCCGCGCTGCCGCGCAACCCGGCGGAGCAGACTGGACATGGAGCGGACGCCGCCAAGCCAGCGGTTGAACATGCGCAGGTCCTGGAGGGAAGTTGCGACTTCGCGTGGCGTGCCGGCGTCGGTATCCAACAGTTCGGGGACCACGACGCGCTTCATGGTCAAACCCGGGCCAGCTCTTCTTCCAGCAACTGCTTGTTGTAAAGGTCAGTGTAGTAACCGTTGCGCGAGAGGAGTTCTTCATGCGTGCCCAGTTCGACGATGCGTCCCTCATGGAGCACGGCGATGCGGTCAGCATTGCGGACGGTGGAGACGCGGTGCGAGATGAAGATCGTGGTGCGGCCATGCATGACCTGGCGCAGATGGTCCAGGATTTTTTCTTCCGTGTAAGTGTCAACGCTGGAGAGAGCGTCGTCCAGAACAAGGATGCGCGGGTCGCGGATAATAGCACGGGCAATCGCGCTGCGCTGTTTCTGCCCGCCGGAGAGAGTAATGCCGCGCTCGCCAACCAGAGTGCTGTACCCTTCGGCGAAGCCCTCGATGTCGGCGGCGATATTGGCTGCTTCGGCGGCGCGTTGCACTTGCTCGTCCGTGGCGGTCTCCACGCCGAAAGCAATATTTTCGCGGACGGTATCGCTGAAGAGGAAGGTTTCCTGGGGAACGAAGCCGATGTTCCGGCGAAGAGTCTCCAGCGGATATTCACGAATCGGGCGGCCATCGATCAGCAGCGAGCCGGACTCGGCGTCATAGATGCGCGGCAGCAGGCTAACCAGCGTGGTCTTGCCGGAGCCTGTAGGGCCGACGATCGCCAGACTGCTGCCTGCGGAAACTTTGAGGTTGACGTCTTTGAGCACGGGCACGCCGTCATAACTGAAGTTGAGATGGCGGAACTCAATTTCACCGCGCAAGGCCGTGGTGTGCTTGAGATCGGGAGCCACGTGGGCATCAGTGATTTCAGACTGGGCCACCAGGATTTCATTGATGCGGCCCATGGAGGCAGTACCGCGCTGGAAGATGTTGATGACCCAGCCCAGCGCAATGATCGGCCAGGTAAGCATGACGATGTAAGTGTTGAAAGCCACGAAATCGCCGAGGCTGATGCGGTGCAGGAGCACCTCGCGCCCGCCAAGCCACAAGACGAGCACCAGGGCAAACCCAAGCAGCATTTCCAGTGTGGGCCACAACATTCCCGTCAGGCGGGCCAGAGGCAGGCTGCGACTGACATATTCCTGGTTTGAGGTCTCAAACAGGGCGATCTCGGCTTCTTCCTGGGCATAGGCACGGACAACGCGAGCGCCGGAGAAATTCTCCTGAGCGCGGGCGGAGATGTCAGAAAACTGGGCCTGGATTTTTTCAAAGCGCTCATGGATCTTGCGGCCGATGTACTGCACGATCACGCTGGCGATAGGCAGAGGCGCAAAGGCAT
>JBGPZS010000460.1:0-3729 GCA_041493865.1 Terriglobia bacterium | reverse complement strand
TCACCTATATTATTGATAAAAATGAAGTTCGTCCTAGGTTGACGATTTTTTACCGCTGCGGCTATTGCGACATTTGTTCATGATGGCTTGGTGGAGGCGGTTTCTGAGGTCTTCGGGGAGCTCGTAAAGCTTGTTATCGCGGTAGATTTCGATGGTTTTTTGGGTGGTATTCATCACCACGTGGCATTCATGGCACCAATGCAGGTGCTCATCCAACTCGATGCGCAGGCTTTCGCTGATCCTGCCGTCGAGGTAATCGGTCAACTCTTTCAAAAACTCAGTGCATTTCACTGTTGGCCGTCTCCGCCCCGTTTAGACTTGAAATATCTTGCAAGGCGCTCACGAAGCTGCAGGCGGGCGCGCAACAGCCGGGATTTTACCGCAGGTACGCTCAATCCCAGCATTTCCGCTGTTTCCTCCGTGGAAAGCCCTTCAACGTCACGTAATACAAATACCGTTCGGAACCCAGGCGAGAGCCCCTGAATCGTCTTTTTCAGGATGTCGCCCAACTCCGAGGTGCCATAAAGCTGCTCCGGATTGGGAGCCCAGTCCGCGACTTCGCGCGGGATGGAGCCGTCCTCTGTTTCCACGTCTTCATCGAGGGAAACAGTCCGGTCATTGCGCCTCTTGCGCAGCCGCATCAACGCTTCATTTACCGCGATCCTGACCAGCCAGGTATAAAACTTTGAGTTTCCCTGGAACTGCTCAAGGTTCTGATACGCCTTGAGGAATGCGTCCTGGACCACGTCCTGAGCGTCTTCCTCATTATGCGTGATGTGCTGCGCTATGCGGAAGACATTGCGGTCATACCGCCGTACCAACTCACTGAAGGCCTCCAGATCGCCCTTTTTGGCGGCCTGAACAAGCGCCAGTTCGCTGGTGATACCTTCCTCGGCCTTCTTTTGGATGGTTTCCATGCCGCTCCGACTCAAAATTAATTTACTATGTTCTGCGTCCCAATTGGGCGTACGAGCGAAATAATTGTTCCGATTGATATAAGACTCTGGACGTAACTTTTTGTTACTCGAACGCCTCTTATTTCATATGAAGAAAAGCCTTTCCCTTGTCGTATTAACAATGAGTTTCCTGTTATTGGCCATGGGTTGCCGGAGCCAGTCCAATCCGGCTGCCGAACGTATTAAGATCGTGATGAAGAAATACACGATTGAGCCTGCGCTCATCCACGTGAAGGCGGGCCAGACCACTGAGTTGGAGGTCTCCACGGCAGACGTGCAGCATGGCTTTGACGTGCCCGGCTTGAGTATCAAAGAACCGGTGCGGGCCGGACAGCCTGCCGTCATCACCCTGAAGTCACCGCCCAGGGGCGAATACAAGGTCGTTTGCGGCATTATCTGCGGGCCGCACCATGAAGACATGGTGGCCAGGCTGGTGGTGGAATGAGTGGGGCTCGCTACACGGGCCTTTTCCCGGCTGTGGGTAACGACTAAGATACTAGTGGTGTAGACTTCAGTAATCTCGCGGGTTGATACTGACTGAGTAAACCTTATAATCGCGGCCAGGAATGCCACGTCCGACTGAGATCCATAACATTATTGAAGAGGCGGTTGCTGAGGTGTTTGACGCAGCCCTGCCCAAGCTGCGCGCTGAAATCGTGCGCCGCGCGGCGGAAGTCCTGGAGCTGATGGCGCCCGCGCCAGGGTCTTCTCCCAGCGACCTTCTGAACGCTGCTTCTGCTTCCATCCACGATTCCGGTAACCAGGCGGAAATCCTCCGCCACCTGCTCGAAGGCGAGGCCCGCTTTGCCGGGCGGGTGGCATTGTTCGTGGTGAAGGGTGGCGCGGTCAACGGCTGGCAAGGGACCGGATTTGACGACAACGAGGCCATCAAGAGCCTGACCCTCAACACCGGCTCCGGCCTGGTGGCCAGGGCCATCCAGGGTCGCAACCCGGCAGGCGGCGCCGCGCGCGAGTTTGACTCGGACTTCATCAATGCCGTGAAAGCCCCGGCGGATGACCAATGCATGGTGTTACCGTTGGTGGTGAAAGACAAGGTTGCCGCCGTGATCTATGCCGATGCGGGCACGGCCCCGGGCGGGACCCTCGATGCCTCCGGCCTCCAGGCCTTGACGCGTTTTGCCGCGGTCTGGCTTGAACTGACAGCGCTGCGCAAGGCCAGCGGGGCGGTGGCAGAAGATCTTCCGCAGGCTCAACCGCCAGCGGCCATGGCGGCGGCTGCGGCACCGGCAGCACCCGTTTCAGAAGAGGACGAGCTGCATAAGAAAGCTCGTCGCTTTGCCAAGCTGTTGGTGGAGGAGATTAGGCTGTACAATCAACCCAAGGTGGATGAGGGCAGACAGCACAAGGACTTGTACGATCGCTTGAAAGTGGACATCGAAAAGAGCCGGGCCACGTATGACAAGCGTTATGCTGAGTCTCCTGTAGCTTCCGCCGGATATTTTACGCAGGAATTAATCAGAATTTTGGCGGACAATGACGTTTCGCTCATGGGCGCCGGTTTTCCGCGATAGTTGAAATCAGTGCTGGTCAGACGTTTTCTATTTTCTCTCTTTGTGCTTCTGGTGTCATTGCAGGCCGGTTTTTCCGGCCAGACATCCGGAAAGAAAGCCCCTTCCACCAAGTCGAAGAAGGCCGCGCCCTCGTCTGCGCAAAAAACGTCTGCGCAAAAAAATACTCCGGCCGCGCGCAAGCTGGGCCATATCAAGCGCGCGTTCGTGGCCTCCGCCGATCTACGGCCCATGGCGCAGCAGCTTCTGGAAAATCGCACGCCGCAGGCATATGAAGGCGTGGAAGCATACGCCCGCAAGCATGCCAGCGATGACGCTGGCCCGCTGGCCTGGCTGGTGACCGGCTACGCGCACTACCTCGACAAGGATTACGTGAGAGCGCGCTCATCCTGGGACCGCGCCAAGCCGCTGGAGCCGCTGCTGGGCGATTATCTTGATTACCTGCAGGCAGCAGCCTGTCAAGGCGAGAACAACCAGGCAGCGGTGGTGCAGAAGCTTGAGGGTTTTGACCAGAAATATCCTGACTCGCTCCAGTCACACGATGTAGCCATGCTGTATGCCGGAGCGTTGATGGCAAACAATAAGCCGCAGCGCGCCGCCGCATATTTGGAAAAGCATCGCCAGCCGGTGAAGTCTGATGTCGAGATCACGTTGGGACGCGCGTATCTGGCCGCGGGCGAGAAGAACAGGGCAGCGGACACCTTCCGCAAGCTTTACTTTGAAATGCCGGCCAGCGCAGAAGCTGATGCTGCAGCGCTGGAGCTGCGCAATATGGGAGAGATGCAGCCTGCCGGCAGTTTTGATCAGCGTCACACCCGCACCGGGTTGCTGACAAAAGCAAGACGATTCCAGGATGCGCTGAACGAACTGAGCCCTCTGGCGGAGCAGGCCCCGCCGGACAAGATGCTGGATCTGCAGGTCGAATTTGCCGCGGCCCTCTACCGCGCCCGCAAGCGCGATGACGCGCAGCATCTGTTTGAAAACATCGCGCAGAACCAGGCGGCCAGCGTGGACGCAAAGGCGCAAACCCTCTATTTCCTTGCCGAAATCGCACGGGACAAGGATGACGGGCAGAAGAACCGTGATTTTGTTGCCCAGTTACGCACGCTGGCGCCGGAGAGCACGTGGATGACGGACGCATTGCTCTCCGCCGGCAACATGTACATGCTGCGCCGGGATTATGAAGTTGCAGTGCCGTTCTACGCCGAGATTTACCAGCGTCAGAAAAACGGGCGGCTCTCTCC
>JBGPZS010000258.1:0-5843 GCA_041493865.1 Terriglobia bacterium | reverse complement strand
CCCTCTCAATGCTGCGTAATCAACTGCCCTTCGGATAACCGCTATGCACGCAGGTGAGAGTCACGCACAACATATGGCCTTCAGGTGGAAGCTAATTGCTGCCATTTTTCCGGTTGGAGTTGTATGAGCCATGTGGTATAGCAAACGCTGGCCTTACTCGACTGCCTGGTTCATTCCCCTGTTGTATGCCGGCGGCGCAATTGCTGCGGGGCTGACCTTCCCCAGGATTGAGAATCGCATCCTGCCGCACCTTGTCACTGAGCTAAGCGTTGCTACCGCGATGGCGATCTACTCTGCAATCGCCTCTGGCATGATTGCTCTAACCGGAATTGTGTTTTCTCTGACGTTCGTGATGGTCCAGTTCAGCTCAACCGCGTACTCGCCGCGGCTGGTGTTGTGGATTGCTCGCGACCGGGTGATCTCGCACGCGCTTGGGCTGTTCACCGCAACTTTTCTCTATGCCATCGCGGCTCTTACTGGTGTCGACAGAAACGGATCGGGCAAGGTCCCCTTTATCAGCGCGTGGTCCGTGATCGCCCTGCTCATCGCCAGCGTGGGGATGTTCATAGCGCTGATCCATCGGATTGGCCTGCTACAGGTAAACCGCATATTGATTTTTACAGGCGACCAGGGAAGGAAAGCAATTCAGACGCTGTACCAGCCTGCCCATTCTGCTCCAAACGAGGAACCTGCGGGCCGATTGCGTGGATTGCGCAAGCCCCAGGTGCTGGTGCATCGCGGACAGCCGCGAACGATACAGGCCATCGATACACACGGTCTGGTGGACCTGGCCAAAGCCTCGGATGCAGTCATCGAAATCGAAGCTGCGATTGGCGACACTCTGATGGATGGGATGCCTTTGCTCCGGGTTCTTGGGGCTCCTCAGGCCATTGAGGAACAGAAATTGCGCAATCAGATTGCACTCGGCGAACAACGCACTTTCGAGCAAGATCCTAAGTACGCAATCCGGATACTAGTGGACATTGCCATCAGGGCCTTATCGCCGGCGATCAACGATCCGACAACAGCCGTGCAGGCGCTTGACCAGATTGAGGACCTGCTGCTCCGGCTTGGCCGTTGCGCCTCCCTGGAAATTGGAATTGTTCGCAGCCGCGATGGTGAAGTCCGGCTGGTGGTTCCTTGTCCGGCATGGGAGGATTTTCTCTGTCTAGCTTTCGATGAGATTCAGTTCTACGGCGCCAGCAGCATCCAGGTCATGCGGCGTATGAACGCGCTCATTGCCGATCTGATCTCACTTCTGCCTGAAAAGCGCAATACGGCACTGAGAGGTTGGGAGAGACGATTGCAGGCAACGATTGAACGCTCTTTCGCAGACGCGGAAGAGAAACTGGAGGCCTCAATGGAAGACAGGCAAGGGCTTGGCATACCTCGTCGAAGCCCTAACCTGCATGCCGCAAGGCCCGGCAACTTAGAGGACATCAACTCCACATCAGCGTGACAAGGGGCCAGCCCGCCTGTTTCCTCTCGTAGACCAAACCGGGCCCAACGATTCGCCGCCGAATTCGCTACGCAGCTCTAAGCATTTCGCGGCTCACAGGGATGCTGCGGACCGCGAGAGCCAGCATCACGTACGACCAGCCACGCAGCAACAAGGTAACGCCAAGTGAAATGCCCAGAAACCACAGGCCGGACCATGGCCAGTGTGCCCACACCAAAATACCCAGCCCCAGCGTAATCACTCCATCGAACACCGCCCAGCCCCAGTTGGCAAACTTCAGCCTCAATGCCGCGACAATGTGGAATATCCCAATGACACTGAAAAAGGAGGCGAACAGAAGGGTCCAGGCAAGAGCTCCGGCAACCGGGTGCGTGACGATGAGCAGCCCAATGAGTATGCCAACGATTCCGCCCATCAAGTGCAGGAACATTCCACCCCAGCGGTGAACGCGAAAGGCATGAACAATTTCAATCACTCCGCTCGCCACCATCAACCATCCCAGGACCAGCACCGCAGCCACGGTAGCAACGGGAGTCATCAACAATGCGATCACTCCAAGACAAATCAGGACGATGCCCAACAAGAGGATCCATCCCCACTTTTGGTGGAGATTTTCAAGTTCAGAAAGCAATGCGTTTGTAGCCGTCATGATTTACTCCTGTTTGTTTCTTTGTTTGATGCCGGCTCTTGATTTCGCGCCACCATGGGAAGCGATGACGATTTTCCGCAAAGACTCTCTCTCACTCTTTTCACCTCGAAACCTCAATGACGGCCTTGCACCTTGCCGTGCAGGACCGCCACCGGCCCTTCGTGTAATCCGATTCGGGTGAACACCGGGGCGGGAGCTACTCTGAACCCGCATCATCTGTCAGTTTTGGCTGGGAAGCTGCCAGCAGACCGCGGTCCAGTCCACGTGTTGCAATTCGATATCGATGCCCTGCTCCCTCCGGAAGTCATCAACGGCCAGCCGGCATCCGGCTACAGCGCCATAGTCATCGATGATGACGTAGCCTCCAGGCGACATCCTGGGATAGAGGTTTCGCAGCGCCACCATGTTGGATTCGTACATGTCGCAATCGAGATGCAACAACGCAATGCTCTTGATGGGCGCTTTGGGCAACGTGTCACGATACCAGCCGGGCAGGTAACAGCTCTGGTCGTCATTCAATCCATAGCGTTCGAAATTCTGCTTCACAGTATCAAGAGACACTGACAACTCAGGGTACAAGCGGTGAGGATCATCTTTGTCCGCGGGATACTGCCGGGCATCAGGATGCGGGTGGCCCTGAAAGGAATCCGCCAGCCAGACCTTGCGGGACGTCTCGCCCAGCGCCCGAAGCGCGGCGCGCATCATAATGCCCACCCCGCCGCGCCACACGCCTATCTCAGCCAGGTCTCCGGGGACCTTTCGCCGAAGCACAGCAAGCAAGCAGTTCAGTAAATGGTCCATGCGGGCAAGACCCATCATGGTCTCGGCAGTCGCAGGCCAATCCTTGCCAGCCAATCGCACCGCCGGGTCAGGACCGCTTTCATGAAGCTGGCGGCGCTGATTTAGATCAATCCAACGCTCGATTTCACTCCGCAGTGGCGGTTCCACTTCGGACAATTCGCGGCCGGAATCCAGTTCCGCCGCATCGAGCGGATAACGGACCAGGGTCTTTTTCAATAGTTGCAGCCATGCAGATGCGGCAGGCTCAGCAAGCGCCTTCCGTCCGATCACTGGGCTTGCAGTAACGGCCTTCTTACTTGCGACAGTTGTTTTTTTTGTTGGCATAGATTCCACCCATGGCATCAGTTTGACGGGACCTGGCGCGTGACGCGCGCCAGGAACACCAATCAAGTGCCGGTAATTGTCCTCAAGTTGATTGCCTGGGTCCCTGCTGGTATAAAAAGCATGCTTTGCCAGGCGTTGCTCTTGTGTCATGCAGCCGTAATGCTTCAGGCGAACAGTCAGGTCCCGATGCTCGCCCATCAGACCCGCGGGCACATTGCCGCAATGAAAGTTCCCGCCATACCCGGTGATACGGAATTTGAGACGGGCTACTGGCTGGCCGCGAAAACGAAACAACGAAAGGCGTCGAAAGTTTCCAAACAGTCCATCGACGCGCACCTGCTCCGGATGATCCCACAAATAAGCGATTCGCGTGTACCAGGCAACGGCGCCGGGCGCCGATTCAACCGCGTAGCGAATCTGCTCTGGTCCATCGTATTCCAGAACCTCATCGCCATCGATCCAGAAAACAAACTCGGGGTTCAGTTGGGAGATTTTTTCCAGAAGAAAGTTCTTGTCGCGCGCTTCGTCCAGTCCCTGGAAGGGCGAGCGAAAAACGGTCACCGCATCACCGAACGACTCACAGATGGCCACGGTATTATCGGTAGAGTGATCATCGAATATCAGGACGCGACGACAGAGCCGCAGTGCACGCGACAAAACTTCATGAATGAAGGACGATTCGTTTTTGATCCGCATAGCGCCAAGAAACCGCGGGTCTCCGGACGAGGCGGCATGACAGGCTCCGTTTCCCTCCTCCCGCGGGGCCTTGCTGTCACCGGGCCAGCGCCATTTCCAAAGCGTAGAGGCTGGGTCGTATCTATAGCAGTCGCGCTGCCATCCGCGCGCCATGTAGTTCTTCGAATATGTGAGCCATGGCTCGAATGGCAACCGGTCGAGCAGAAACACGCTGAGCCCGGGGTTGATCCAGCCTCGCACCAGCTTCGGCTGTGCCATCTGCCATTCCTCCAGACCGAAATATTTCCCCATCGGGATGGGCTGGCTTCGCGCAAACGCTTGCCGGCGATAAAGGCCCAACCCTGAGACAAACTCCGACGGCGTATACGACCGCGCGGCTTGTAAGTCGTCTGAGTGCGGGTTGAGCGCCTCTGTGCTAAGAAGCTGCAGGTCGGGATGACGATCCATGACTTCAAGGCTCTGGCGGAGCCATGACGGCGGCATCATGGCATCGTTATCAACTTTGGCCAGAATTGGCGCACATGCCGATCGTATGAAGTTCAACATGGCGGCCACGGGCGACGTGTAATCTGCTTCGATCCACCTTACCGGCACGGGACAGTCCTTGATGGCCTGCCTGACCCATTCCCTTGTTCCATCCACCGAGTTGTTGTCATTCACGACAAATTCGCGCACGAATTCCCAATCAGTGTTCTCAAGCAACGCGGCGAACGTCTCACGCGTGAACTCAAGGCGATTCGAAGTGAGATAAAACAAGTCCACGCAACGAGGTTCGATCATGCATCCCTCCCCCACTTAGACCGGTAGAGCTGGCGATTCTGTTCGAAGAGCGCCGTAATGTTAGGGCGAGTGCGAAACACCGAAGGATGCTCCGCGTGGTCGACCACGCAACCATCCCACACACCGATTTTGAGGCCGGCGCCAGTCACACGCGTGCAATAGTCGTTATCTTCAAAGCCGTAGCCAACAAAACGTTCATCCAGAGGGCCGAGGGCCGCGTACGTGCTCCATGGCAGGAACACGCAAACGAACGCGATGGTCCTCGGTTCGTAACGAAAACTGGGCGTGGCCGTGGCAATCTGTCTTGGATTGCCGACAGCTCCGCGGACACCCACGGAACAAATACCGACCTCGGCGCGTCGTAGCGTTTCCTCAGACAGCAGCGAAAAGCCACGGGGAGTGATGAGATTCGCATCGTCATTCATCAGCACCACATCGCGCCCCGCCATGGTGATACCCAGGTTGGAGTTGCGCGCGAAGATAAAAGGCGTGATCCCGGTGATCCAATGCACCGCGGGCAGGCTGGCTTCTGCGCCCGCGCGCGCCCCGTCATCAATTACGATGATTTCCTGTGGCGACAATTCCGGTTCCGCCGCCAGCAGTGAGCGCACGCACGAAATCAGATTTGCCGGATTGGCAGACGGTATCACCACACTGAAGTTCATGGCTTCACGGCCTCCAGAATGATCGTCAGTCGCGGGCCATCCACGCTCCGGTCGGTGCGTTCACACACAGCGCGAAACCGTGCTCGGATTCCATAACTGTTGGCAAAGCGCTCCCGATACGGGTTGCCGGCCTCGTAGTACAGGAAGCTGCGTCTGTTCCAGAAGGAAACATGCGTGGGGTCCTGAAATGCCCCTGTGCCATCTGTGGTAGGGACGGCGATTTCCGCCCGGCCGCCAGGCGCCAACACCCGGTAAATTTCGTTCATGGTCATGATCTTGTCAGGCAGGTGCTCAATGATGTCCCAGGCGCGCACGTATTCAACGGAATTATCAGCCCACGGCCACGGCGCGCTTAGATCGGCCACTTGGTCGACGCCCGGGCCGGCGACGATGTCTACATTCACAAATCCGGGGATGGCAGCGTCACAGCAACCAAGGTTCAATTTCATCCGCTTCCCTCCCGAAGCTT
>JBGPZS010000084.1:0-11022 GCA_041493865.1 Terriglobia bacterium | reverse complement strand
GTACGGGCCGGAATTTCGCTATCAGGAATATCAGAAATTCAGTCCGCCTATGGCGCGCGCCAAAGCGTTTGCCATGCTGGCATCGCTGGGTATTCTTCAAGCGGGACTTCAGGCGTCGTTTACGCGGCGACTGCTGAAAGCTCTTGCCCCAAAGCCGGGCCAGGGCCCATCGCAAAAGACCATGGACAACGGCTTCTTCCGCTGCGACCTGGTGGGAATCGCCGCCGATCGCCGCATAGTCTACGGCATTGTCTCCGACAAAGGCGACCCAGGCAATCGCGCGACCGTGAAGTTCCTCTGCGAGTCGGCGTTGAGCCTGGCGCTGAATACAGACCAGCTTCCCGGAGGACCGCAGCGTGGCGGTGTGCTCACGCCGACAACGGGGTTGGGGGACGTGCTGGTCAGCCGCTTGCGGAAAGCGGGTATGCGTCTGGAAACCACAGATCATGGCCCGTTCCAGCAGGGAGCAGTGTAAAATTTAGCCATATCCAGTGAGGTCCCAATGACACCCAGCGCAACCGCCGTCGAACTCAAGTCCTGCCCGCTCTACATCAATGGAGAGCGCGTCATCTCTCGCGGCCCCAAAGACATTCAGCACAATCCCGCCACCGGTGAAGCTGTGGCTGAGATCCCGCGCTGTATGCCCGAAGAAATTTCTGCCGCGGTGGAAGCAGCGCACAAGGCGTTTCCAGCCTGGAGCAAGACGCCGGTGGTGCAGCGCTGCAAGGTGCTCTTCTAGTTTCGCGAGCTGCTGGAGGCCAACGCGAAGGAGTTGGTCGGCCTGGTCACGGAAGAAAACGGTAAGACCCGGGAAGAGGCGCAGGGATCGTTTGATCGCGGCATCGAATGCATTGAGTTTGCCTGCGGCGCTCCTACATTAATGATGGGCGATACGGTGGACCGCGTGGGCACGGCCGTGGACAGTTGGTCGACGCGATATCCGGTAGGCGTTTGCGTTGGCATCACGCCGTTTAATTTTCCCTTCATGGTGCCGTTGTGGATGTTCCCCATGGCCATCGCCTGCGGCAATACCTTTGTGTTGAAGCCCTCGGACAAAGTTCCGCGCACTGCGGCCCGCATGGTTGAGCTGGCGCATGCGGCGGGCATGCCTCCGGGCGTTTTGAACCTGGTGCATGGCGCAAAGAGTACCGTGGACCAGTTGCTGACAGATCCGCGCGTCCGGGCAGTATCTTTTGTAGGCTCCAGCGCGGTGGCCAAATACATCTACCAGACCTCGGCCAACAACGGGAAACGCGTGCAGGCGTTGGGCGGGGCCAAGAACCACTCCGTGGTTATGCCCGATGCCGACATGAAATCGACAGTAGCGGCGGTGATGGGATCAGGGTTTGGTTGCGCCGGCGAGCGCTGCCTGGCGACGAGCGTGGTGGTTGCGGTCGGCGAGATTGGCGATCCGCTGGTGAAAGAGCTGGTGAATGCCGCGGACAAGCTGAACGTCGGCAATGGCTGTGACGTGAAGACCGGCATGGGGCCGGTGATTACCGATGAAGCCAAAAAGCGTATTCTGAGCTACATCGAACTGGGCGAAAAAGAAGGCGCGGTGCTGGCGCGCGATGGCCGCAAAGATCCGGTGGCCAACGGCAGCGGCTATTTCGTCGGGCCTACGATCCTGGACAAAGTGAATCCCGAGTCGCGCGTGGCCAAAGAAGAGATTTTCGGGCCGGTGCTGTCCGTGATTCGCGTGAAAGACCTGAAAGAAGCCATCGACGTGGTCAGCCGGTCAGAGTACGGCAACGCCGCTTCCGTCTTTACCCGCTCCGGCGGCGCAGCCCGGCAGTTTACCCAAAACGTTACCGCCGGAATGGTCGGGATCAACGTCGGCGTGCCCGCTCCGGTAGCGTTCTTCCCGTTTTCCGGCTGGAAGAATTCATTTTTCGGCGATCTGCATGCGCTGGGCAAAGACGCCGTGAATTTCTACACGGAGACCAAGGTCGTGACGTGCCGGTGGCCGGATTAGCACCCGACAAATACAGTAGTCAGGACGAAGGATTCATTATGGCGCCATAAACCGCAAGCGTATCTAAACAGGGGAACCGTCAAAGACTTCCTAAAGGAGATCCCCCATGAGCAAAGTACTCGCGCGCACTCGCCAGAGCTGGACCATCTGCGTTGTGGCATTGTTATTGGGCTGTACACCGGCCGCGAAGAAAACAGACGCTGTCTCTTCTCAGCACAGTGCCGGACCGGTTGATATACAAATCAACGATCCTAAGCCCTACCCCTTCAGGTTTGTCGCGTACGGCGATATGAGGTATGCCGAGCGAGCAACCTACGGGATCGTCATCGCCAACGCCAAAGCTCGCCAGCAAGTCGTCGATCAGATTGCCACTGAAGCTCCGGCGTTTCTGGTCATAGCCGGAGATTTTGTCTTCAGAGGATTTCACGCCGAAGACTGGACTTACTTTGACCGGGCAATCAAGCCGGTGAGAGATCGTGGGATACAAATATTTCCCGCGATTGGCAACCACGAGGTGGGGCCTTTTCCGAGCAAGACTTTTGGAGGCAACGCTCTCCGGGAAATCGAGACAGATACCAAGGAGCGCGTCGTGTCCAGGGGACTGAAAAACTACTGGGCGGAGTTCCCGGAGATTTCCCAAAAGCGTTGGTATTCGGCCCGGTATGCCAACTGCTATTTTCTTGTCCTGGATAGTGAGATTGATGATGAGCAATCCAACGCGGCACAAGACCAGTGGATCAAGACCCAGTTAGACGCAATGCCTGCGGAAATCGATTACATCCTTGTCGTCCTCCACCACCCGCCTTACACTGCGATGACAGGTCCAGTCTATGATCCCCGGCCGGCGCAAATCGCACTGAGGAAATCGCTTGAGGCACGCCAGCAAAATAGCCGTGCCCACATCATCGTCATCGCCGGACACGTGCATAATTATGAGCGATACGAACATGGGGGCGTTCAATACATCGTCAGTGGAGGCGGGGGAGCGGCGCCGGCAAAATTTCCTCGCAGCCCGGATGACCGGTATCCGAATCCGCAGTATGGAAAAAATGACCCGAACGAAGATCAATATCATTACTGCCGGTTCACCGTGGACCATTCCAAGCTGAAATTCGAGATGATGAAGCTGGTAAACAAGGGGAAGAGCATAGCGTTTGAACCCAGAGATTCCTTTGAACTGGATATTGCCGCGCGCTGAGCCCGTCCTCCGGCTGCAATTCACCGCGTCTTGACTTGCGCCCGTAAGCGGCAAGCGGCCCGGATATTTTGCCGTCAGACCCCGCTATAGACCGCCCGCTTCAGGAAGCTCCCTTGCCCCGGTTTGCCGTGGAACTGGTCGCCCTCCACCAGCACACGTCCGCGTGAGAGCACCACATCCGGCATGCCTTTGACCTTGATGCCTTCAAACATCGAATAGTCAACACGCATGTGGTGCGTTTTGGCGCTGATAGTGTGTTCGCGGTTGGGATCGAAAATAACCAGATCGGCGTCACTGCCCACGGCGATGGTTCCTTTGCGCGGGTAGAGGCCAAAGATCTTCGCCGGCGTAGTTGAGACCAGCTCAACAAACCGGTTCACGCTGAAACGCCCTTTGCCGACGCCGCCGCTGTAGATCAGGCTCATGCGATGCTCGATGCCGGGGCCGCCGTTGGGAATCTTGGTGAAGTCGTCTTTGCCCATCTCTTTTTGTTCCTTGAAACAGAAAGGGCAGTGATCGGTGGAGACCACTTGCAGGTGGTCCTGCTTCAGCCCGGTCCAGAGTTTTTCCTGGTGCCATTTTTCCCGCAGCGGCGGAGTGAAAACGTACTTGGCTGATTCAAAGCCGGGTTTGTCCATGTCATCGAGCGAGAGATAAAGATACTGCGGACAGGTCTCGGCATAGACGGGCAGGCCGCGGTCGCGGGCCTCGCGGACTTTTTCCAGCGCGTCATTGCAGCTCAGGTGGACGATATAGACCGGCGAGCCGGCCATTTCCGCCAGGGCGATGGCGCGCGAGGTGGCCTCAGCCTCAGCCGTTGTAGGACGCGTGAGCGCGTGGTATTTGGGCGCGGTCTTGCCCTCGGCCAGCGCCTGCTGCACGATCACGTCAATGGCGCCTCCGTTCTCAGCGTGCATGCAGATCATGCCGCCGATCTTCGAAGCCGTGCGCATGGCCTTGAAAATCGTGGCATCGTCAAGCATAAACACGCCGGGATAAGCCATGAAGAGCTTGAAGCTGGGCACGCCTTCGCGCACCAGTTCGCCCATTTCATCCAGCCGCGCGTTGGGCAGGTCAGTGATGATGCAGTGGAACCCGTAGTCAGACGTGGCTTTGGAGGCGGCTTTCTGCATCCAGGCGTCGAAGGCGGCGCGCAGCGGCTGGCCCTTGTATTGGATGGCGAAGTCGATGAGCGTGGTGGTGCCGCCGAAGGCAGCGGCGCGGGTGCCGGTTTCAAAATCGTCGGCGCTGGTGGTGCCGCCGAACGGCATGTCCAGATGCGTGTGCACGTCAATCCCGCCCGGTATAACGTATTTGTTCTTGGCGTCGAGAATGCGCGTCGCGTTCTCGCGCGGTAGATTTTGGCCGACGGCATTGATCGTGCCGCCGGAGATGGCGATATCGGCGGGATAGGTGTCAGTGGCCGTGACCACAATTCCGTTTACGATGAGTGTGTCAAAGGACATTCAGCCTCCTGCCGCAGACAGATTTTGAATTTGAAATTGTAAATTCAAATTGCCAAAATTGGCTGAGGCTTTTGCCCGCGTTGGAAATCCGGGGTTTCTTAGAGTGCGCGGGCTAAAACTCAGCATTCTATGCTACACTCGCAAAATTTCCACCACCTGTTTTTCCCCGGCGGGTGATGTATTGCGGGCGCATACTATTGAAGTTGGCGCTCCAGAGAGATGAATGATGTTCAAAGACCCTGCTGTCAGGCTTTCACCGGAACAACTCGAAAAGAACTTTGCCGACATCAACCCGCCGCTTACGCCGGCGCAGGCGCTGGAGGAGGGCTCGCGCTGCCTGTTCTGCCATGACGCGCCCTGCATCAAGGCGTGTCCCACGGAGATCGACGTGCCGCAATTCATCCGGCAGATTCTTACCGGCAACATGCGCGGCTCGGCCAGGACCATTCTTTCGGCCAACATCCTGGGTCACAGCTGCGCGCGCGTGTGTCCGACCTCCGTTCTCTGCGAAGGCGCATGCGTGCTCAATGCGCAAGGGAAGAAGCCGGTTGAGATTGGCAAGCTGCAGCGTTACGCGGTTGATCCGGTGATTGCCGGCGGCACGCAGCTCTTCCAAGCCGGAGCGAGCAATGGATACAGGGTCGCGCTCATCGGCGCCGGCCCGGCCAGCCTTTCCTGTGCAGCCGAGTTGCGCAAGCGAGGCTATGAGACAGTGATCTTTGACGCCAACCCGCGGCCCGGCGGTCTGGATGCGTACGGCATCGCCGCCTACAAGATGCGAGCACAGGACGTGGAGCAAGAAGTGGCGATGGTCCGCGCCCTGGGTGTCGAGATCAAGAGTGCGACTGCCGTAGGCAGGGATTTGACCATCGCGCATCTTGAGCGCGGCTTCGACGCGATCTTCATCGGTATTGGCCTTGGCGCAACGGACGACCTGAATATACCGGGAGAAGATCTCCGGGGCTGTCGCGACGCTCTGTCGTTCATCGAAGAGACGAAGAGCAAGAGCTTTGCTGAGGTGGAAATCGCAAAGCGCATCGCCGTAATCGGCGGCGGCAACACGGCAATCGACGTTGTGACCGCGGTGCGCCGTCTGGGTGCGGAAGAGGTTTATATGGTCTACCGGCGAGGCCCGGAGGAGATGAGCGCATTCGACTACGAATACGAACTGGCAAAAAAAGATATGGTCATGTTCTGGTGGCAGGCGCTGCCGGTGCGGATCATCGATGACGGCCACGGCCGGGTCGCGGCCCTTGAGTGCGTGCGCACGGAGAAAGGCGCGAAAGACGCTCGCGGTCGAAGCAGCTTTGTTCCTGTGCCGGGAACGGAATTTCGATTGGATGTCGGCATGGTGGTCAAAGCGCTTGGCCAGAAACGAAAAACAGATTTCCTGCGGCAGATCGCCGGGCTTGAACTCAAGAACGGATGTGTTGTGGTTGATGCCAAGACCATGCGGACCACCAATCCAAAATATTTTGCCGGCGGAGACTGCGTGAATGGCGGTGGTGAAGTGGTGGACGCAGTTGCGCACGGCAAGAAGGCCGCGGCAGGAATTCATCAGTCGCTGGAAGCCACTGCGGGAAGGAGGGCCCATGCCGGATCTAAGCGTTGACTTTTGTGGAGTGCGGTCGCCAAACCCATTCTGGCTGGCTTCAGGGCCGCCGACTAACACGGCCTACCAGGTCATGCGCGCGTTTGACGCGGGATGGGGCGGAGCCGTGTGGAAGACCATCGGCGAGCCCATCATTAATACTGCGTCGCGCTACGGCTCCATTGACCTGAAGAACGAACGCATGATGGGGCTGAACAATATTGAACTCATCAGCGACCGGCCGATCGACGTGAACCTGCGCGAAATTTCAGAGGTAAAGAAGCGCTTCCCGCAGCACACGGTGATCGCTTCGCTCATGGTTGAGTCAAAACGTGAAACCTGGCATGACATTGTGCGCCGTACCGAAGATTCAGGCGCGGACCTGCTGGAGTTGAACTTTGGCTGTCCGCACGGCATGAGCGAACGCGGCATGGGCGCGGCCGTGGGCCAGGTCCCTGAATACGCCACCATGATTACCCGCTGGGTGAAAGAAGTTGCGCGCACGCCGGTCATCGTGAAGCTGACGCCCAACGTGACGGACATCGCGCACATGGCGGCAGCCGCCAAAGTGGGCGGCGCTGATGCGGTCTCACTGGTGAACACCTTCAACAGCCTGGTGAGTGTGGACCTTGATACTTATGCGCCCCGGCCCAGCGTGGGCGGCCTCGGCAGCCACGGAGGATATTGCGGGCCCGCAGTCAAGCCAATCGCGTTGCACATGGTTTCTTCGGTCGCCAAGCATCCCGAGGTGAAGATTCCCATCTCCGGCATTGGCGGGATCGGCAACTGGCGTGATGCCGTGGAATTCATTCTGCTGGGGGCGACATCCGTCCAGGTATGTACTGCGGCCATGCATTACGGCTTCCGCATCGTGCGTGACATGATCGACGGGCTGGAGAATTACCTGGAAGACAAAGGCCTGAATTCCGTGATGGACCTGGTCGGGAAGTCTGTTCCACGGATCGAAGACTGGGGCAATCTTGATCTGAACTACAAAATTATTGCCAAAATCGATGCGGAGAAATGTATCGGTTGCAACCTTTGTTACATCGCCTGTGAAGACGGCGCGCATCAGTGCATCCGCGTGGAAGAGCGTCCGCACGGCGATCTCCGCCACGGCGTTTCACTGAAGCATGTTCCGCATGTGCTGGAAGATGAGTGTGTTGGTTGCAATCTTTGTGCGCTGGTCTGTCCGGTTCCCAACTGTATCAGCATGGTTGAGGTTGATACTCGCCGCAAGCACATGAGCTGGAAACAATTACAGGAAGCAAGAGGGAAGAGCCCGCAGTGCAGCATGGCTGAACTTCTGGCCGGAGACAAGTAATCTGTATTACGATTCCCACCCGAAAGGAGGGCCGCTTATGGATCGCAGAAAGGTTTTGCAGGGAGCGGGTGCAGTTGCCGCCATGGCCGCCTCAGGAGGATTGACCATGGCACATGCCGCGGTGTGGCCTGACCAGGCGCGTCCGCGCGGCATGGCGCGCGGGCTCACGGTGTTGAATATTCGCCGCAATGGCGCTTACCAACTGGCGGTCAAGACCGATAAAGGCATCCTGCTTGTGCCGGAAGCCGTTAAAGCGCTGCACATGCGCGCGCCCGCGACCATCGATGACTTGCTGCAACAGGAAGACGGACCCAGCCTGAACGCGCTGGTGGATGCGGCGCTGAAATCCAGCTCCGTGCGTTCCGCGTTCGTCGAGGAAGAAGGCATCGAGTACGGCCCCATCGTGGTGCATCCGGAAAAAATTGTCTGTGTGGGTCTGAACTACCGCAAACATGCTCAGGAAATCAATATGCCTGTTCCCAAAGCGCCGGTGCTTTTCAGCAAGTTCAACGTCGCTCTCAATCATCACAAAGGCACTATCAAGCTGCCGGTCGAAGTCGCGAAGAAATTTGACTATGAAGTGGAACTGGTGATCGTCATGGGCAAGGAAGCGCGGAACGTCAGTGAAGCGGATGCGCTCTCCTATGTGGCCGGCTACTGTACCGGAAACGACTTCACGGCCCGCGACCTGCAACTGGAAACCGGCGGCCAGTGGCTGATCGGCAAGACACCCGACCAGTTTGCCCCTCTGGGGCCGTACATGGTCACCGCAGACCAGATCAATCCGGACAACCTGAAGCTGGAGACGCGGGTCAACGGCGAAACGCGCCAGTCATCCACCACCAGCGATTTCATCTTTAACAGCAAGCAGATGGTCAGCTACATCTCGCGCCACATCACGCTGCGTCCGGGCGACATTATTTTTACCGGCACACCGGAAGGCGTGATCCAGGGCAAGCCCAAAGACCAGCAAGTCTGGTTGAAACCTGGAGACAAGATCGCTTGCAGTTTGGAAAAACTGGGCGAGTTGAAGTTTGAGCTGGTGTGATGAAAAGGCTCTAGCTTGGGCGTGGCGCTGAAAACTGCCGCGGCTTTTTCGCCATCAAACCCCAATACACCACAAACGCCACCACAAATCCGACGAACCAAGAATAGTCATACAGGAATCTGATCGAGGGGATCACTAGTCCCATCAGCGCCACGGCTGATCCAACCACCAGCGCTCCGATAGCGCGCCAGTTGAAGCCGCCTGCGTATTCGTACGCACCGCCGCGCAGGTAAAGATCATCCACTGCCAGGCGTTTGCGGCGGACGAGGAAATAGTCGCAAATCATGATGCCAGCTACAGGCCCGAGGACGGCTGCGTATCCGCCCAGCCAGCCGAAGATGAACGTTCTGTGATTGGCCAGAAGTTTCCAGGGCATCATGGCGACGCCCATGAAGCAGGTGATAACGCCGCCGAGCTTGAATGAAATCTTGCGCGGCCAAAGGTTGGAAAAGTCATTTGCCGGTGAAACGACGTTCGCTCCAATGTTGACGTTGAGCGTCGCCAGCAGAATCGCCAGCAACGAAATCACAACTGCGATCGGAGAATGGAAGCGGCTGAGCAGTTGCACTGGGTCCCAGATGGAAGTGCCGTAGATCACTACAGTCGCCGAAGTTACGGCTACACCAATGAACGAATAGAGCGTCATGGTCAGCGGCAGCGCAAGGGCTTGTCCAACGGCCTGTCCGCGCTCATCTTTGGCGAAGCGAGTGAAGTCCGGGATATTGAGTGAAACGGTCGACCAAAAACCGACCGTCCCGTTGAGCGCAGGAATCAAAAATTTCAGCAAGTCGCCGGTGGAACGAAATTTTGAGGGCGCAGCCAGCATCGGCCCAAAGCCGCCCGCGCTCTTCCACGCCCAGGCCAGAAGTAGCAGGCCAACGCCCAGCAGAATGGGTGCACTCACTCCCTGCAGGTACCGTATGTATTCAATGCCTTTCAGAATCACCAAGAGGTTGATGGCCCAGAAGACCATGAAGCAAATCGCAGTCCCATACGGGTTGTTGCCCCAGGCCGGCCATACGGTCTTCAGCAAAATGTTGATGGCCTCGCCCCCAATCCAGCTCTGGATGCCAAACCAGCCACACGCGACCATGGCGCGCAGCACCGCAGCAACGTTGGCTCCTAGCACGCCAAACGATGCACGAGCAAGCACCGGAAAAGGTACGCCATAACGTGCGCCGGGGTGCGAGTTCAGCAGCATGGGCGCGAGCACGATCGTATTGCCGATCAAAACTGTCAGTACGGCCTGCTTCCAGTCCATTCCACCCTGAATAAAACCGCCCGCCAGCATATAAGTAAGGATGTTGACGGACATGGAGACCCAGAGCGCGGCGTAATTGTAGGTAGTCCAGGTTCGACGCTCCGGCGTGACCGGCGCAAGGTCAGCGTTGTACAAAGGGCTGGATTGGATGTCTTTTCTTAGTATTGTTTGTGGTGACGTAGTTGACATGATTTTTCCACGCGATCTGCGTGCGTTATCGTTCTTTGCTGGGCGTGCCTTCCGTCCGAATCGCTGGTTTTGAATTCGTGTTCGTTCGCGTTTATTCGCGGCTAGCTCCCGGTGGACTTGCCCGTTTGCGCTACCAGCGGCTGGTAGCTATCCGGGCGGCGGTCGCGGAAGAACTGCCAGACATTGCGCACTTCGGCGATCATGTCGAGATCGAGGTCAGCAACCACCAGTTCATCTTTGTCGCGGCTGCCCTGCGCGATGATCTTGCCCCGCGGATTGCAGAAGTAACTCTTGCCATAGAACTCGCCGATGTTCCACGGAGCTTCTTTGCCCACGCGGTTCAGCGCGCCCACAAAATATCCGTTGGCTACCGCATGCGCCGGCTGTTCCAGTTCCCACAGATATTCTGAGAGGCCGGCCACGGTGGCGGACGGGTTGAAGACGATCTCCGCGCCGTTCATGCCCAGAATGCGCGCCCCCTCGGGAAAGTGGCGGTCATAGCAGATGTAGACGCCAATACGCGCGTACTTGGTTTGGAACGTCGGGTAGCCGGTATCGCCGGGAGTAAAGTAGAACTTTTCCCAGAATCCAGGGGCCACTTGCGGTATGTGGTGCTTGCGATACTTGCCGAGATATTTTCCATCAGCATCAATGACCGCTGCGGTGTTGTAGTAAAGCCCGGTCATTTCTTTTTCGTAAATCGGGACCACGATCACCATGCGGTGTTTGGCAGCCAGCTTCTGCATCAGCTTGATGGTGGGCCCGTCCGGCACCGGCTCGGTCAGTTCGTACCAGCGCGTGTTCTGCTCAGCGCAAAAATAAGGACCGTAAAAGATCTCCTGCAGACAAAGCACCTGGACTTTCTTTTTGGCCGCCTGCTCAATCAGCTTCAGGTGTTTATCGATCATGGCTTTCTTGATTTTTTCCAGTGGCTGGTTGGCCCCCAGGACGTTGCTGGCCTGAATCAATC
>JBGPZS010000140.1:0-8801 GCA_041493865.1 Terriglobia bacterium | reverse complement strand
TGGGCCGCCGAAGCCGGCGCCACGATCTATCCTTTGATCCCTACGTTCTATAACCAGCCGAAGAGTTTTGACGAGATGGCGCACCAGTTTGCGTGCCGCGTGCTGCAGTTTGTGGGGCTGGAACAGAAGGACGCGTACAGGTGGGGAGAGTAGTAATTCGCCGCGGAGGCGCGGAGACACGGAGAAAACCTTTTACTGCGAGCCGCGAATTCACGCGAATATCCGCGAATCAGAATGCGTCAGGACATGGATTAGGAATTCGTGTTTATTCGTGTTGATTCGCGGCTAAGAAGGCCTTTCTGATCACATCCAGCGCAGGCTGCTCCAGTCGATATTCTGCCAGTTCGCTCGCCGTCGCCCAGCGCACATCTGCGGCATCGCCGCCGGCGCTCAATTCGCCGCCATGCACGGTGCAAACAAAGTCGATGAGCACGTAATGGTATTGGGGAGCGCCGTTTTTGCCGGAGACGATCCGGTCCAGGACTTCCAGCACCTCGCCGGCCTTGACGATCAGTCCGGTCTCTTCCCGGGCTTCGCGTTCGCTGGCGGCACGCAACGTCTCTCCCAGTTCCACCGCGCCTCCGGGCAGCGACCATTCTCCCAGCAGCGGAGGACTGCCACGCTTGACCAGCAGGACGCGGCCCTGATCCACAATGACGGCGCCAACCCCGACGATGGGACGGTCAGGATACTCTCGCTTCATGGCAGTGAGAAGAAACCGCGCGGCTGGAGGTCAACAAACTTCCAGTTGCCGCCGGCGCCGGCCGCTACAAAGTTCAGCCGCTCATTCCTTCGCACCACCGGCCCGCCGTTGCGCGGCTCGACCTCCATCTCGGCATCGACCGCCGCGGTCGCCCTATCGCCGTCAACCGCGACCTCAACCAGGTTCAGATGGACGCGAATGGATTCAGTCTGGGAAAAGAAAGAAGCAATCTGCTGCTTGAAGATTGGACCGCCCTTCATCTTTGCCAGATCAAAGAGGGCGAGGAATTGATTCTGGCTATGCCCTTGCAATGCTTCGCTTAGTTGCTGGAGCATGCGAGAGGCAACGGTCTCGTCGAAGGCCCTCCGCGACGGGGCCTTCTCTTGCGCAGTTTGGGCCGGCAAGAGCACAGATGAGAGAAGCAGCGTGAGCACGATCGGTGCGCAGCTACGCACGTTCGCCGCCTTCCGGGCCATAAAAGACCACCCAGACCAGCAGGTCCTCAGTAAAATCCTCAAAGCGGTGGACCTCGCCGGCAGCGGCAAAAAGCGCGTCACCGGGACCGAACGGCACGCGCTTGCCTTCAACAAAAAACCAGCCGCGGCCCGCGGCCACGATATAGAGTTCGTCGCGGGTGTGGGGCTGCTGCAGATCGGCCCCCTTGGGAGCGTAGATCTCCACCGTCAAGGTGCCGTGGCGGAAGAGTTCGGCGTAGAGTTTGCCGTCACGCGAGGGGATGGCGTTTTGCGCGTCGGCGAGTTTGATGATTCGTGAGGATGAGAATTCCATGGTTTTATAGTCGCCCCTGGATTGTGCCGCCCCTAAAAGGGGCCCTTTCTTTTTGTGGTCCTGACGGTACAACTAAAGTCATACCCTGACACTTGTCTCGTCGCGTGGATACTTCCCGCCTCAAGATTGCTTTGCTCGTTTTGCGATTTCTCCGGGTCTCCGTTGCCTCCGCGGTGAAGGATTGGCAGGGTTCTTCTCAGCGTCTCCGCGCCTCCGTGGTAGGTCTTGCCTTTCCCGATTACCCGATCTCCAGATCACCTGATTTAAAACTCTATGCTCTCGTCCCACTCTTCCGCAAAAACGGTGTGCGAGGACGGGAAGCGTCCGGCATATGGTTTGTCCGCGCTTTTGAGCCTGCCGATGGCCAGCAGCGCAACCACGCGGACGCGCGCCGGGATTTTCAACAAAGCCTTCACCTGGTCTTCCATGAAGCCTTCCATGGGAGCGGTGTCATAACCGAGCGTCTCGGCCGCCCACATCATGGTGGTCAAAGCGATCATGGTGTGGCGGTTGGCCCACAAGTCCCAGGTTGGTTCCACGCCTCCCGCCTTTCCCGGAGGGCCGCCAAGAAATCCTGTGACGGCACGGCGCACGCGCTCCTGCTCGGCCGTGTCAGTAAAGCCGTGCTCCGCGCTGAGGCGAAGCATCTCTTCCAGGTCGCCATCTTTCCATCCCTGCGGATCGCCGCACGCCACAATCACGGCGCTGGCTTGCTCTACTTTGGGCTGGCCAAAGGACGCCTGGCGCAGCTTCTTTCTCTGCTCACGGTCGCGCACCACCACAAAGCGCCACGGCTGCAGGTTATAACCGCTGGGCGCCTCCAGTCCGGCGCGGATGATTTTTTCCAGGTCGGCCGCGTGGATGGGCACATCTTCAAAGCTGGGCGTGGCACGGCGCTCTTGGATGGCCTGGCTCAGCAGCTTCTCGGCGGCAATTTTAGCCATAGTTCGATCCGATGCTCGCTCCCGTACAATCTAAGATCAATTGTTGCACAAGCGATTCGGAGATACCTAACCAACGTGTCCCGTTCGATCAAGGCGCATCTGCTGCTGGTGCTGATCACGCTGATCTGGGGCAGTACATTTGTGCTGATCAAAGAGGCGCTGAATGACACCTCGCCGCTGGTCTTCAATGCGGTGCGCATGGCGCTGGCGGCGTCGCTGCTGGCGCTGTATTACCGGAAAAAAATTGCCGTGCTGACCAGGCCTGCTCTTACCGCGGGCGTGGTGGTGGGCGTGTTTCTTTATCTCGGCTACGCGCTGCAGACCAGCGGGCTCAAACTGACTACACCTTCGAAATCGGCGTTTCTTACCGGCACATCCACGGTGATGGTGCCGCTGGTGCTGGTGGCGATCTGGCGTACGCACATTCATTTGTGGCGCGTGGTGGGAATCGTGCTCGCCCTGGCCGGGCTGTTTTTGATGACCGTCCCCGCCGGAGGCGAGGGGCTGGCTAACTTCGCCAAGGTCAACTTTGGCGACATCCTCACGGTGGCTTGCGCTTTCGGCTTTGCTTTCCATATCGTCTTCCTGGGGCGCGCCAGCCAGCGCTTTCCGTTCGAACAGATCGCGGTGCTGCAGATAGGGACCGCCGCCGCGCTCATGGCCCTGACCGCTCCGTTTCTGGAGCAGCCGCGCTTCCGGCCCACGGGGACTGCGATTGCGGCCGTTCTGATTACCGGCATCCTGGGTACGGCCGTGGCTTTCACCGTGCAGGCCTGGGCGCAACAATTTACCCCATCCACGCATACGGCCCTGATTTTCAACCTGGAACCGGTCTTTGCCTGGCTGACGTCTTTTATCTATCTGAAAGAACGGCTTGGAGTTCGGGCCGGGGCGGGCGCCTTGTTGATCCTGGGCGGGGTGCTGGTTTCAGAACTATTGGGACAGGTGGAACAACCGGACGATGAGCAAACCCCAGGTCGTGAACTGCCGGCCGGCTCCAGCGGATAACGCTGACTGCTATTTACGCGTCTAATCGATTGCGTTCAAGCAAATGAAGGCCTTCAGCCTGCCCAGTGGAAAGGGTTGGATTTATAATTGTCGGAGACTTAAGTCCGGAGGAAGACCAAGTATGAACTCGCGTTTTGGCGCCGTGGTGGCCCGTCTGCGCACGCAACGGGCGCTCTCCACGCTGGCAATTCTGTTGACGCTGGCGGTTGGCATCCTGATAGGCACGGTGCTGAGCCGGGGCGGAGTCAAGGGCAATTTTGCCGTAGATGGTTCCCTGCTGCCCGCCATGCAGACACCCCAGCAGCTCAGCAACACATTTGGCCAGGTGGCTGCGGCGATTGAGCCGGCAGTGGTGAACGTGAGTACGGAATCCACGCCCAAAGTGCGGCGGCGCGGCAACAATCGCGCGCCCAATCGCGGCCAGCGCGACAACGGCGGTGGCGACGATCCTTTCCAGGACTTTTTTGATCGCTTCTTCGGCGGACAGCAGGGCGGACAGGGCGGGCAAGGTGGACAAGGCGGACAGGGCGATGATGATGATCAGGGCCCAAGCCCATTTTCCGGTCCCGGCAACGGACGCCAGCGTTCGCTGGGTTCAGGGGTGATCCTGAACGCCAACGGTTACATCATGACCAACTTCCACGTGGTCGACAAAGCCGATCGCATCCGCGTGAAGCTTTTTGATGAGCCGGCGACCGTGTTGCATGACGCCAAAATCGTAGGCGTGGACCGCGAGACCGATCTGGCGCTGATCAAGATTGAGCCGCCCAAAGACAGGCCGCTCACCTCTGCCAGGCTGGGCGACTCCGACAAGATGACCGTGGGTGATTGGGTGCTGGCCGTCGGAAGCCCGTTTGACCTGGAAGCCACAGTGACCGCCGGCATCGTCTCCGCCAAGGGGCGTAATCTGCCCGGCGGACGCCAGTTCCAGTCCTTTATCCAGACTGACGCAGCCATTAATCCCGGCAACTCCGGCGGGCCGCTGGTCAGCATGAACGGCGAAGTCATCGGGATCAATACCGCCATCTACACGCAATCATTCGGATACCAGGGCGTGGGTTTTGCCATGCCGTCCAACGTGGTACGCGATGTCTATGAGCAATTGCGCACCGGCGACCACAAAGTGGCGCGCGGCTCCATTGGCGTGGAGTTTAGTGCAGTGCCAAGCCCGGCCGTCCTGCGCATGTACGGCGTCAAGAACGGCGTTCCCATCTCCAATGTGCGTCCGGACAGTCCGGCAGCCAAGGCCGGTTTGCAGGGTGAGGACACAATCACGGCGGTAAACGGCAAGCCCATCAAGGGCGGCGACGAGCTGGTAAACCTTATCTCCGCCACCAAACCCGGCGGCAAGCTCAACGTCACCTATGTCCGCAATGGCCAGGAAAAACAGGCCACCGTGGTGGTGGCGGACCGCGCCAAGCTGTTTGCCGATCGCACCGACCAAAGCGACGACAGCACTCCTGAGGAAAACGAGCCCGTTCCGACCAAGCTCGGCATCACCGTCAAACCGGTGACACCTGAAATGGCCGAGCGCGTGGGAACCCCCGAGGGCAAAGGCGTGCAGGTAACGGACGTGAAACCGGACTCCTTCGGTTACGACCTGGGGCTGCAACCCGGAATGGTCATCATTAAGGTGAATAAGCAGCCAGTAAACAGCGAAGAAGAATTCCGCAAGATCACCTCACAGCTCAAGAGCGGCCAGGATGTGGTGTTCCTTGTCCACGCGGGCCGGGGCGCAAATGGAGGGAATACATTCGTTTCCGGGACGCTTCCGTAACAGCAATAGCCTAATTTCGCCGGGGCGCCGCTACCCGCGGATGCCCTGGCGAACAAGCATTTTCGGCCATAAAAGTGACATTTAAGCTGGGGCAGGCCGCTCTCCCAGATGCTAAAATAGTCGGAAGGCCTTGATTCCATTACACTTCCGTAATCGAGAGCTGCACAACAAAGTTCTGGCCTCGCGGCATCCAAACATGGGATGATGTTCGAACCATTTTGGGCAGACCGTAAAGGCGCCAAAAGCCATTTCCAACGATTGCTTCCATTGATTTCCTTCTGAGGTGAGTTGTTTGCGTTTAGCAGTAAAAAGACTTGTGATTTTGAGCGCCGTTCTGGTGCTCTGCGCCGGACACGCTCCGGCCATGCAGCAGACTACCGCAAGCAAGCCGGCGACGAAGCACACCCATCGCCACGGCAAACGCAAAGCCTCATGGAAGAAGAAAGGCCAGCAAGGTATCAAGCCAGAGCGCGCCATGGAGATCCAGCAGGCGCTGATCCGGGAAAAATACCTGACCGGCGAACCTACCGGCACCTGGGACGCGCGTACACAGGCTACCCTGGTCAAATATCAAGGCGATCACGGCTGGCAGACCAAGGTGGTTCCCGATTCGCGCGCCATCATCAAACTAGGCCTGGGCCCGGACTACTCTTCTAAAACCCTGCTCAACGGCCCGCCAAGGACCTCTCCAGCAGGCGCTCCCAGCACCACCGCTTCTCGCGGCGTGAATGGGACAGCGGACAAACAGTAAAAGCAAATGGCTATCACCGGTTAGCTTCAAGGTTTGGGTGATTCGTGGGGCGCCCGGCACCCCGGCCGTGTGTTTTCAGGTTCTTTCAGTTCCTTCGTGTCCTTTATAGTTAAGGCTTTTGCTTTATAATCCAACGCTATGGACACCCCGAACATCGTTGAACAACTGACACAGCAGCGAGACCGCATTGTCGCGGCTATTGAAGCTCTCACCGGAGGCCGCACGCGCCGGGCCTCTTCCGCCAAACCACGTAAACGACGCAAGATGAGTGCGGCGGCAAAGAAACGCCTCTCTCTGGCAGCGAAAAAACGCTGGGCAAAAGCGAAGAAGGCGGGCAAGAACAGGTTGTAACTCTGGGGAAGGGTTTCAAGCCGGCCACAACAAAGCACGCATTAACATTCCCGTTTGCGGAATCGCCCCCTCTTCCGCAACTCGTGGCAGAGACGGGACCAACCCATCAGAGAACCAGGGTTGCCGCGGCTGCCAACAGAAACCGCGGTGGCTTGAAGCTTGGATTCCATGCCCGCTCGGCGTTCCGATCTTCGGCAGAGATCACTGCGTGGCAAAGGCGATCCGCATGTCTGCTTCGTGCTCCACAATGTGCTCGCCGCATACGTCCACAAATACCCGCTTGATGGAACCGGTGACATACCGCCGGTTCCATCTGGCCAGCGTGCCCCGTTTTCATCGTACCCGCTCGCAGAATCAGCAAGCGTTTATGCAGCTTTCATTGTTGGGCCAGAGCTGGCGTCACCCCTCGCGCTCACCCGGCGATGCCAGGCAACATAGGGGATCGCGACCAGAATGTTCAGCACCACGTAAAGCAAAATGGCGCCCACTTCCCGGGTTTCCTGCGGGAAGTTCGCGCTGGCAATCGCGAGCGCGAGCCCCGGATGCCGGCATGCGGTGCAGAGTGCAAGCGTGACCCGCTCGTCGGGACCGGGTCCGCCGAGAAGGTGACCGACAGCCAACCCGAAGGCGATGAACAAGACGAAAACGAGCAGCGTCCCGTTACCGATGAGCGACCATGCGATTGGGAATACGTGCACTACGGCAGCCAGCACGCCCACTCCCAACAGGACCGCCGCTACCATGCCCACGGGCTTAGCGATGCGCCCGGCAACATGGGGCGCGAACTTGCGGAAGAGCATGCCCGCTCCAAGCGGCACGATCACTGACACCGCGATCATGCGCGCCACCGCGCCGGGGCCCATCACAAAGGGCTTATGGAAGAACAAGCCAATGATCTTGAGCGCCAGCGGGACGAACACAATGGACAGCACGGCAGCCGTGACCATCAACCCGAGCCCGTAGGGCGCCCGTCCGCCCGATTTGGTTACGCGCCGAGGCAGGAGAGGCGGGACCGGCGAGATTGCCAGCGCGACCAGTGCAATCTCCACGGCCCGGTGATACTCGAATTTGGTGGTAATGAAGACCGCGAACAGCGGCATGACCACGAACATGGCCAGCATCGAGCGCAGCAGCACGCGAGGCCTGCGCAGCAAATACAACACGTCGTCACCCGTGGCCCGCAGCCCAATGCCGAAGACGGTGAGCAAAATGCTCAGCTTCAGCGCAAGGAGTAGGAGCGCTTGAAGACTCATGAGATCACCGATTCGCTTCCTTGCCGCGCCATCTGCCGTGACGTATGAACTCAGGCTGCTTTAGAGCCTTTTTGAACCGTCCTTAGAAATTCCAACAGGGCGGCATTGACTTCATCCTGATGGGTAGCGGTCAGACCGTGGGGCCTGCCCGGATAGTAAATTTCCTTCGCCCCTTTGATGAGCCTGGCCGATTTCTTCGCCGAGTCTTTCACAGGAACGACCTGGTCGTCCTCACCGTGCATAACCAGGGTGGGAACATCAAACTTCTTGAGGTCCTCGGTGAAATCGGTCTCGGAGAACGCCTTGATGCTTTCATAAGAATTCTTGAGGCCGGCCTGCATGCTCCAGAGCCAGAACTGGTCCAGCAGTCCCTGCGAGACCTTGGCGCCAGGCCGATTAGCGCCGTAGAACATCAGGGCAAAGTCTTTGTAGAACTGCGAGCGGTCTTGGTTGAGGCCGCTGCGCAATCCGTCAAACACTTCGATCGGGAGTCCCTCTGGGTTGGCTGCGGATTTCACCATTATCGGCGGCACAGCGGCAATCAGGACCGCAGCGGCAACCCGCTTCGTGCCATGGCGTCCGATGTAGCGAGCGACTTCGCCTCCGCCAGTGGAATGGCCCACAAGCGTGGCTTGCTTGAGATCAAGCGTCTCAAGGACGGCCGCCAGATCGTCGGCGTATCTGTTCATGTCATTACCGGACGAGGCCTGGCTGGACCGGCCATGGCCACGCCGGTCGTGTGCAACCACACGGAAACCGTTCTGTGAGAGGAAAAGCATTTGTCCGTCCCAGGCGTCGGAACACAGCGGCCAGCCGTGCGAAAACGCGACGACCGGGCCATTGCCCCAGTCTTTGTAGTAGATCGTCGTGCCATCTTTCACTGTAATCGTGCTCATGTTGTCTCTCCTGAATTGAGTTTTCGTGAAGCAGCAATGTTTTCAGTTGATTGTTGTGTGATTTCGCTTACATCAAGCCGCGGAGTGGCGGGCGGTTCCGCGAACCAGTCCAGCGGTCAGTTGCATGTGTTAGCCAGCTTTTCGTACGGGTTGCGGCTTGGTACTCTGGGCTTGACCTGCGGGCTGACTGAGCCAGGTTTCGAAGCGCGTCTCGCCGAGTCGCGCGTCGTCGCCGGGAACGAGTGTCCTCTCGCTCAGCTCCACGCCGTAGTAGCGCGCGTGCGGGTCAGTAACAACCTCGCGCGGATCCTTGCGTGCCGCTAGGAAGC
>JBGPZS010000465.1:0-3693 GCA_041493865.1 Terriglobia bacterium | reverse complement strand
TCACCTCAGGCACTCCGGCAAACCGGATTGGCGACGGCGCCCAAAGCAAGTCTGGAACCCCGGTACAGCCAAGCACAACTGCGCCTTCGCCAACAGGCGGAATATCCGGAAGCGCAAGTTCCAGCACGGGGCAGAGCCCTGACGTCCAGAATTCCAGCGGCGGTGTGAGCGCACCGGCTGATCCTGACCTGGAAAGCCAGATTCAAAATGCGTTGAGCAAGGAGCCAACCTTGACTGGGGACAGCGCCCACGTAACTGTTTCCGGAGACACCATTGAACTGGCGGGCAAGGTGGGCACCAACAAAGAGAAAGTCACCGCCACCCGTATTGTTCAGTCGTATGCCGGAAGCAAGAAGCTGGTCAATCGCCTTATCGTCGGCAGAGGCAGTGAGAAAACTTCACCGCACGCTCCCTCAACGGACAAAGCGTATGGCGACCGGCAACCCGGTATGGTGGATCCCGCCAACAACCCGGAACCTGGCAAAAGAAGCAGCCCGCCTTCCACTTCAAGGCCGCCTCAAACTTGACAGGGTGTTGCCGGCGAACAGCTAGTATTCAAAGCTTGCTTGCTGCCCAACGCGTTCTTCCGGCAGGCTTGCTGAAGGTCTTAGCGCGCGCCGAAATGTGGCGCCCTCAAGACGGAGAAGTCTTTCCTTCGTGCTAAGTCCGCCGCCGTAACCCGTCAACGTGCCGTTTGCGCCCAGGACGCGGTGGCAAGGAACGATGATGGCAATTGGATTGTCATGATTTGCCTGGCCCACGGCACGAAAGGCGTGGGGACGGCCGATTTCGCGCGCGATATCCGCATACGAGCACGTCTTTCCATAGGGGATCCGCAGCAGTGCTTCCCAGCAGTCTTTTTGAAATTGTGTTCCGATCAAATCAAGTTTGCAGGTGAACTCCCGCAGTTCGCCGCGAAAGTACGCTTCGATTTGCCGCTCCCAGGGCCGGAGACGCTCCGGCGATTCAGTCCAGACTTCATCCTTGCCTGGCGCCGGCAGCTTTCCCCGATAAAATTGCAGGCAGCGCAAACCTTTCTCCGTAGCCGCAAGCAGCAGGGGGCCAGCCGGAGAATCGATGCGGGAAAAGTAAATGGTCGCCATAAAAAGGATTTTAGCAGCGCCAGCCGTCCTAATAAAAATTCCAGCAGGTGCTCTGACCTTACAACACGGGAACGACCGTTCACATCTATTTCAACACTGCTGTCTAACAGGGCAGTTGTGTTCTATTAGGACATTAACGTAATCAAAGCAGTGTTCTGCTGGCGCCGATTTCAGTGCCAGAGGGCCCAAGAGGTTCGGTAGTACCGTATTTGTTTTCGGTCTCATTACTCAGTTGGGTTGTTCCTCCTCTGACTCTACCACGCCATCGAATGCGCCCCAGCAGAACATTTGCAGGAAGGAACCATGGACATTCGCGGTTTGGTGCTGGTCAATTCAGAGAGTATCGGAGAGGTAGACCAGGCGCCTGCCGCCGCGCTCACAGGGATTCTGGACGTGGCCGGGGAAAGCGCTCTCAATCGCATGGCTGAGCGGCTGCGGCAATACGGAATTTCGTCGATCAGCGCCGTGGTTGAAACTCCATCTTCTTTTCGCACCCGCAGCTATGGTCTCCCCGCGGACGTGGCGTTATTTTCCGCGGCCCCTGAGCGCTTCTGGCGAACAGCCGAGAGCGCCTTCAATGATATGGCGCAGAGCGGCGCCGAACTGGTGGTCCTGGTACGGCTGGGCGCCTACGCTGAAGCCGACTTTGAAAAGCTGGTCCAGTTTCATCTCGACCGCCAGGGCCGGGTCACGCAAATGACGTGCGGCACACAGCCGCTGGAGATTTTTTGCATCAGCGCCTCGCGCCGGAATGACGCTGCGTCTCTTTTTCGCACGCAGCTCGCTCGCTGCCGTAGTGAGTGCCCGCTCTTCGAGCATGAGGGATATTTCAATCCATTGGCCGGCCTGCGTGACTTGCGGCAATTTGCCATTGATATCCTCACCCGCAAAACGCAAACCTGCCCCGCAGGAGAGGAAGCAAAACCAGGAGTTTGGATTGCTCCCGGCGCCCTGGTTGAAAAAGGCGCGCGTATCCTGGCGCCTGCCTTCATTGGCTCTTTGGCTCGTATTCGCGCCGGGGCCGTAATTACACGGTGCAGTTCCATTGAACGCAACGCTGAAATTGACTGCGGCACCATCATCGAAAACTCCACTGTCCTGCCTTTCTCCTACGTAGGAGCCGGTCTTGATCTGGGACACTCCGTTGCCGGTCTGGGACGGATCGTCAATCTCCGTCGCGATGTCAACGTGGAGATCGCCGACCCCAAACTCATCGCCTTGATGTCCGCCGCGTCCGGCAAAAGGCTGCTGACCGCCGCCACAGAGGTCTTGACTTATCTTCCCCGGCTGGTCTGGCAAAGCATGTTCGCCGGCGCAAAAACGCAACAACCCGACTTGCAAACCACGCTGCGTCAGACATCGCCGGCGCTTGGCGATGCTGGCGGCTTTGAAACGCCCGCCCATGACGATGAAGGGGCCCAGGAGTTTCCCAACATGGCTGTAGCGAGGAGATATGGACATCAATAGCAGACCAGTGGTTGTTAAAAGAATGCCGGAACGTGTGAACACCCGCACAGCGCGAGAGTTCCTGCGCGACGTGCAGCCGTTCCTTGTCGCCGACCGCCCGCAACTGGTCTTCGATCTTTCCCAGGTGGTGCAGCTTGACGCCGCCGGCGTGGAGATGCTGTTGCGTTGCATGTCTGAAGCCCATAAGCGCGATGGCGATGTGAAGCTGGCATCTCTCTCTGACCAGTCGGCCGTGGTATTGGAGCTCACGCGCACGGAGCGTTTGTTCGAAATCTATGAAACATCCACCGAGGCGGCCCGCAGCTTCAGCGGCTTTCTGCCGAACGCGATGCGCCAGCAGCTTCTTCACAATAAACGTCCCGCGCCTGTCGCAGCCTAGAGGGACCGCGTGATGCCGCAACCAGAGAGCGTTGTCACCCTTTCCAGAGCTGATGTGCCGGCGGCTGTTGCCGCCAGGCCGCAGCCCGGGAGCGTCCGCGCCACCATGCTCAGCGGCAGCCTCATCATGCTCATCAGCATGATGCTGGTCAACATTTTCAACTTTGCCTACAACGTGGTAATGGCCCGCATGCTCGGCCCCGCCGAGTTCGGTCACATCAACGCCGCCGTAACGCTCCTGCTGCTTGCTTCGTGTGTCAGCCTGGCCTTTCAGCTGGTGTGCACAAAATTCGTGGCCCGTAACCCAACGGCTGGAGGCAAAGCCGCCGTGGTCCACGCGCTGCTGGGTAAAGCCTGGATCGCCAGCCTGGCTTTGGCCGCCGTGCTGTTTCTGGCACAAAAGCCCATCGCCGGATTTTTGAATCTTCCCAATCCATGGATGATGGGGACCCTTGCCGTTGGCATTGCGGTTTACGCGCCACTGGGCGTCAAGCGCGGCGCCATGCAGGGCTCCTGCGCCTTTCCCCGGCTGGGTGGCAACTTTGTTATTGAAGCACTGACCCGCTTCGTGGTTGGCGTGGGCCTGGTGATCGCCGGCTATGGCGGGCTGGGCGCGGTTGGCGCCATCTCCGCGGCTGTCATCGCGGCGTATTTTCTTCCGCGAATCCCGCCGCAATTGCGGGTGCCGCATGAGATCGCAGAGCCGCCGTCGTTTGCGGAAGCACTGCAGGCAATTGTCTTCTTC
>JBGPZS010000532.1:0-2964 GCA_041493865.1 Terriglobia bacterium | reverse complement strand
TTCGAGCGGGCCAGCGCCGTCGTTACAGAGTATGCTCCGGATATTTGGCGTTGCGATTAGCGGGATCGCGCCGTCAAAACCAAGAGCCACCCTTGCCAGAGCACCCCAACCACCACACCATTCCCAAGCAATCAATTCATTCGGGTCCCAGTGCGGTAACGTTGCTGCGGTTTACCGGCTGGGATGTTATTGCTATGTGGCCAGGGATCCATCTCTGATCTTGCTAAGCTGTCCTTATGCGCGGCTGATAAAAAGAGGCTGTACGGTTATCTACAGCCCATATAACGTACAGCCCGAATCTGATTTGTGCTCACTCCTAACGCGCGCTTATTTCAACAGTGCTGACTTAGAAGCGGATTAGCGTGTGATTAAAATTTCTCATCCTGCCGGTGCAGAGATGGTGAATGGAGTTCCACAAAGCAGCAGGTTGCAATCGACTTTCTTCCTGACGGCAGCGTGCTGCATTGGAGACCGATGCTTAAAAAAAGGCTGGCGGAAAAACTTCCGCCAGCCATGAGGGTCGTTCTCTGGTTTATGTTTACGGCAATACCACGTATACGTGTCCCTGTCCGATCACCGGATTTTTGGCCGGAGGTACGGGCATGTTTGCCGCGTCAATGCTCGGGTCATCGCCGATGCCCAAGGTGCCGTCTGGAGCAAAACCGAGCGCCGTCACCGTGCCAAGAGGCGCGTTGAACGGAAGCACCGGGCTGAGCTGCCCTTGATCGGTCCAAATGGTGAATGTGGAACAGAGGAAGCTCCACTGGTCCACTTCCACCGCTCCACCGATATAGATCGAGGGCAGGGTTGACGGGTAGTTCGAGACCCGGGTCTGGCAGGGGATTTGCCCCGTGGGACCGAGAGTCATCGAGAGAGGTACATCCATGTCGGTTGGCGGCACCGCGGTCCTGGTGGTGGAACCACTGACGAACTTTGCGAAGCCGGTGAACTCGATGGCCCTGCCTCTGCTGAGATCGGGCGCCGCTGCGAGAATCACAGTGGAGAGGCCGGTCCGCGAGAGACTGTTCTTGTCTGGCGGCCCATTCTCTGTCATGTAGAGGTCATAGCCGTTGAAGACCATGTTGTGTACGCCCTGGCCGTTCAGGGTTGAGGCCACGGGAATCGCTGCGCTGGGCGCAGTTGCCGGGCTGGCAATCTTGGTGACTTGCTGGCCGGCGACAGGACCAACGTAAAGCGAGCCCTCAGGACCAATGGCCAAAGCGGTAGCAGTGGTGCCGCGACCCTGGCTGAGAACGCCGCTCTGGGAAATGTCTTCCGTCACAGGATTGAAGACGAACCTGGCGATTCCGTTGATTGAACCGGAAACGTCAGGCAAATAGACATTGACCTGGGGCGTGTGGCTGAGCGCCGGTGTATCGGCCACAGGCTGTCCAGCGATAAACGCGGCGGTCGGTTTGAAGCAATGGCTGAGCGTTGCCGCGGAGCCAATGCCCGTGGCATCAATGCGGCAGAAGCCCTTGTCCTCGTCGGAGACCCAGAAGTGAGTACCGAGGAAAACAATACCGCGCGGGTTCGTGATGCCGGTAACGCGCAGGACAGCTCTGGTGGCCGCCAGCAAGCGATGGTCGTTCGGCGTCAGCGGCGTACCGATTCCGGCCGGGCTGTCGACGATACCAGGTTCCGCTGTCGGCGCTCCGGCCGCGTTCGTAGGTACAAAGGAAAGCAGCCACGCCCTGCCGGTCCGCACGAGCGGAGCAGCGATTTCGGGCGGGACGGCTTCAATCTGCTGATCGTCCGTGATGAGTATGTCGTTGGTTGCGGGATCGATATTCAGACCGCGGGGCAAAGCATAACCAACATGGAACGCACTGGGCGGGATCGTACCACCCTGGGTCCAGATCTGGAAGGAGCTGGAATTGCCGGAGAGGAAAGCGCCCTGGGTGATGTTGGCGCGGACAATGCGTCCACCGTTGCAGAAGTAAAGCCACTGCACGCCGTCGGAGGCCAGTCCCATGGGGAACTGGATGTTCTGGAACTGCAGTTTAGCCACGCACTGGGGAGCGATGCTTTGGCTGTTGCCTGTGGGGTTACAAGCGGTGGCATTTTGAATACGCTGGAGGAAACCCGCCTGGACCACAAAAAGGTCATTGCCAATCCAAGCCTGGCTGACCAGCCGCTTGTCGTTGTCCGACTCACCCACAAGCTCCAATTTCAGGGTGCCGGGAGGAATCGGTGAGGGCGTCCGCGGATTGGTGACGCGATAGATGTGCCCGCTCTGGAAGAACGTGACATAGAGCTTGCCATCGGGGCCAATCTTGGCGGACTCGGTGCGGAGCTTGGCTGTCGCGGCTCCAAAAGGGTTCAGCCCGGAACCAAGATTGCCAATCATGTTTTCGACGTGGGCGGGATCGAAAGCAGTCTTGTTGGGGTTGGCTGGATCCTGGATGAATTGAAACCGGTTGACTCCGCCGCCGGAATTGTCGGCGACGTAGACGAACGAGGTATAGCCACCGGGCAAAAGATGGTCATCGGCCCATGGTTCAGAGGTGCCATTCAGGAAACAGGTGCTGATGTTCTGAATGCCGCCATCCAAACGACAGAAGCCGCTGGCGCCATCGCCCGTCCAATAGTCAACCAGGTCAGGGCCGCCTCCGGGACGAGGTATGGTAACGCGGACCATGCCGCGGGGACGAAACATGCTGGACGGGGCAATATTGATGCTGTCTGTGGCAAAGACACTAGCCGTTGACAGCAAAGTTAACACCGCTATCGCCAGCAAGCGCTGCAAAAGTTTAGAGTTCATTGCTCGGTTCCTCTCTTATTCTTCCTCATCCAGCTTCTGCAAGATGCCAGAGGCGGGAAGCGATTTTAAGTACTTTCGGGGCTGCCGGGTGGAAGTCCCGGCAGCCCTCGGTTTGGGTTTATCTGGTGATCGTCACACCCGACGTTGACGTTGTAGGCCAGCGAGAGGTTCGCCTCGTAGTCCACCGGCAGGCGTCCGTT
>JBGPZS010000440.1:0-3900 GCA_041493865.1 Terriglobia bacterium | reverse complement strand
CGAATATATAGCGAATTTAGCTGCCCGGTCATGTCCTCTATTGCCCTAATCCGCGCTCAAGTCGAACGCCGTATTCCTGGCGCTCTCACCATCTACGCACGCTCAATCCCGGAAGTCTTTTGATCAAATGGGTGTGGGAAGGCGCGGCCTGGGTGTTTTGGTTTCATGCAACGTTTGCGGTGCGAGCCGTCGCACCCAAGCCCTACGCTTCCCAGTGGCATCGAGGAGTGGGTTCTGGCCGGACATTTGATTGCGGGAATCAGCCCAACGCGAGGCGTGGGGCGCGCTTGGCGCTTGTAGCCGATGGCAGCGAAAATCTGATTAAACATCTGATTTACAGCTCGCGGAGTACCGAACCGCGTGCTGGTATCGCTTGAGGATGTGCTGGGCCCAACGGTGATAGTTCGGCCCTACGGCGCATCCAGCCAACAACAAAATCAGGATGACGGAGATCCCCAGCTTAAAAGCGCGCGGCTTCACGACGGAGATTCTTCCTTAGCCTTGATACGGACCTGCTCTCCGTCTTCGAGAGAATCGGCCGGGTTCACCACAATTTGATCATTGGCTTCCAACCCGCCCAGAATTTCCACCTTGGTTCCAAAATCGCGGCCAATCATCACCGGCTTCAGATGAATCTTCTGATCGGCGCCGACCACTGCAACCCGTGGCCCTTCGGCGCGGAAAAGCAGAGTGTTTAGGGGTATGGACATGCGCGAAGCATGCACCGGTACGGCAAAGTGTACCTGCGCATAGGACCCAGGAAGGAGGTGCCCATCCTTGTTGGGAAGATCCACCTCAGTCATTAACGTGCGAGTTGCAGGATCAATGGCATCCGCGGTGCGTACCACCTTGCCTGCAAATTTCTGGCCGGGAAATTCGTTCATTTCAATAAAGGCCATCATTCCGGGCCGGATCGATGAGGAATACGCTTGAGGAACGCTGGCATAGACGCGCAAAGGATCAACCTGCGCGAGGACGAAAAGTGGCTTGGCCTGGCCGACGCTGCCGGCATTGATCAAAACCCCAAGGTCTGTATTGCGTTGCGTGAGCACGCCGGAGATGGGCGCATAAATATGTTTGAAGGCTTCCAGTTGTTGCAAGCGGCGCACGTTGGCATCGGCTGCAGACAGATTGGCCTGGCTTTGCTTGTAAGCATTCATCACCTGGTCTGCCTCCTGCTGCGAGACGGAATCGGTCTTGCGCAGGTTGGCCCAGCGTTCCGCGGAACTCTTGGCTAATTCGAGTTGGGCTTCAAACTGCTGATGGGAGGCCTTGGCCTGGGAGAGCTCCTGGTCTACCTCGGGAGTATCAATGTCGGCGAGCAATTCGCCTTTTCGCACGTGACTGCCGATGTCTTTGTACCAGTGCAGCAAGTAACCGTTAGTGCGGGAATAAATGGGAGACTCGACATAGGCCTGAAGCTGGGCCGGCAATATCAGCGTGTCATCAGCCGACTCCACGCCTGGTTTGAGCACGGCCACTGTGGGCACTGCCAGCCTGTCGGTTTCCTTGGCCAGCACTCTGTGCTCGGAAAAACGACGCGCGATTGACCAGCTCCCCGCTCCCACCAGAATCAGGAGAGCGATTATCACGGCCCGAATGCCACGAGCCTTGCTCGGCCTTGGAGCATTCGGGGGTGCGTTGAGAGATGTCTGAGTGGAATCCATCACAGCCATAAAGGTCCCTTTATCAAATTGCGAGCCCGCGCTCATCCCCAGCCAGTCCGGCGTGCGGAGTCTTGCTGGTCTTTCCTCCGTGGAAAATACTGAACACCACCGGTACAAAAAACAGCGTAGCGAGTGTTGCAAAGAGCAGCCCGCCGATGACGGCACGACCCAGGGGAGCATTCTGCTCGCCACCTTCGCCAAAGCCAAGCGCCATGGGCAACATGCCGATCATCATGGCCAGGGCGGTCATAATGACAGGACGCATACGCGTGTGTCCAGCCTCAAGCACAGCCTGCCACGGGCTCAGACCGGCCTGCACTCGCTCCCGAGCAAACGAGATCATCAAGATGCTGTTGGCAGTGGCCACCCCCATGCACATCACAGCCCCAGTCAGCGAGGGGACATTCAATGTGGTGTGGGTAAGCAGCAGCATCCAGACTATGCCTGCAAGCGCGCACGGTAAAGCTGTAATAATGATAAAAGGATCAAGCCAGGATTGAAAATTCATCACGATCAGCAGGTAGACAAGAATAATGGACATTACCAGCCCAATCCCCAGGCCCACAAAAGAAGACCGCATGGTCTCCACTTGGCCGCGCACGGTAATGTGGGTGCCGCGCGGTAGTTTGTCTTCATAACTTTGAAGCATGGCGCGCGTCTCATTGGCCAAGCCACCCAGGTCTCTTCCCTGGACGCTGGCATAAACATCAATCACCGGCTGGATATTGTAGTGTGAAATCAAAATAGGCGTGCCCATCGGCTTGACGGTGGCCAGATTTGCCAGAACTTGCGGGGCTGGAGCGCGCGGCGCATTCACGGGGGTGTTCATCAGCGACTGCAATGAGTCGAGACGGTATTCGGGCGTCTGGACAGCCACGTTATAGGTAACGCCGTTTTGCGGGTTCAACCAGAAAGTCGGAGCCGTTTGAAAACTGCCGCTCAAGGAGACAAGCAGGTTCTGCGCCACGTCCCGCTGGTCGAGGCCAACTTGCTGGGCGCGGCTGCGATCTACGTTGAGCATCAGCCCAGGGCCGTTCATCAATTGTTGGACGTGAACATCCACCGCGCCCGAGATATGGCGCAAACGGTTCGCGATGCTCTGGCCGATCTCATAATTCTTATTTATATCTTTCCCGGAGATCTGGATGTCAATCGGCGAAGGCAGACCGAAATTCAGGGTTTGACTCACTATATCCGCCGGCTGAAAGAAAAATTCGACACCCGGGAACATTGCCGGCAACTCTTCTCGCAAATGCTTTACATACCCGGCGGTGGAGTGATGTTTTTCCGGGTTCAGCGAAACCATGATCTCCGCGTCGGACGTGCCAATCGTTCCGCTGGTGCTGTATGTGTTATTGATGGAGCTGAACGGCATTCCCAGATTATCGAGAATGGTGACCAGTTCGTCTTTTGGAATCTCCTGTCGTAATACCTGCTCCACCTGGTCAGCGAGGCGCGCGGTTTCCTCAATCCGCAGGCCAGGACGTCCGCGCACATGCATGCGGAACACTCCGGCATCCACTTCCGGGAAAAAGTCTTGCCCCAGGAAAAACACCAGACCAAACGACAATAAACAGAATCCCATAAAACAGGAGATGAAACCCCGGCGATGTTCCAGGCACACCTCCAGCATCGCATGGTAGCCGTCGCGAAGGCGCTCGAACCAAGCATCAAAGCCCTTCTGGAGCCGCCCAAAGAACCCGAGACTGGCTTTGCCCTGGTGGGCATCATGCACATAACCACGCAACAGATATAAAACCAGGGTAGGAATGAGTGTCCGAGAGAGCAGATAGGAAGCCAACATGGCGAAGACCACGGCCTCCGCCAGCGGAACAAAAAGGAATCGGGCAACACCGGTGAGAAAAAACATGGGCACAAAGACAATGCAGATGCACAGCGTGGAAACGAACGCCGGCACCGCGATCTGCTGGGCGCCGTCAAGGATCGCCGTGCGCAGGTCCTTGCCCATCTTCAGATTCCGCTCAATGTTCTCTATCTCCACCGTCGCGTCGTCTACAAGAATGCCGACGGCCAGCGCCAAGCCGCCCAGGGTCATGATGTTGAACGTTTCGCCCAGCGCGCTCAGCATAATGACGGAGCAAAGAATCGATAGAGGGATGGAGATGGCGATGATCAGCGTGCTGCGCCAGTTGCCCAGGAAGAGCAGCACCATCAGCGCGGTCAGGCCCGCGGCGATCAGCGCCTCGATGACGACGCCCTTGATCGCCGCCTT
>JBGPZS010000547.1:0-2771 GCA_041493865.1 Terriglobia bacterium | reverse complement strand
TCCAGATAGCGGTAGCGCCATACCTCAAACGGGAATGTAGAGGTCTGGCCTCCGCCTTCTTCCGGGGTACGCTGGTAGGGACCGCCCATGGGGTGGGAATCGATCGAAGTGGGTGGGCCGAACATAACGTAAATTCTGCCGCGGTCGGTTCGCCAGCCCGGCATGCCGGCGGCATAATGCTCATTGGCGTAAGCGATGCGCCGGTAGTGCTCTTCTTTGTACTCGTTTTCCGCGGTGTCCGGCGTGGGATCACGGCGCTGCCAGAAACCTTCAATAAAAATGTCGCGTTCCGCGTTGGTGGTCAGTTTTTTGAAGGCGGAAAGCTCTTCATCGGTGATGATCCAGCGCACGTCCTCGTCCAGCCACTTTTTGTAAACACCGCCCAGTTTTTCGATATTCGCTGCTTTGTCGTCTTTTCGACGCGGGCGCTTCAGCGGGTCCTGCTGACCATCGGGCTGGGACTGGGTCTGCGCTTGGGCGGCAGCCGCCTTCTTATCCTTTTCCTGCGGCTGATTTTCCTGGGCCTGGACTAAGAAACACCCTGAAACCACAAAAGTAAACAGTAAAAACAACGAATAAAAACGGGAATAACTGGAGACCACTAGAGTCCTCCTGCGCACGTATAGATAGTTGAATTTTAAGTCTTTTCCGACCACATAATCAAGGACGTAAACCCTGTTTTGCTCTTTTCTTCTACCTTAAAAGGAGTAAGTCCAGGGCATTTTTTTTGCCCCGATCCGGCGATTTACCGCAACAAATGATCTAGCAACCGGAAACTACTTATCGTTATAATGGCTGCGGTAACCCGCCACTACAGAAAGACGCTCGATTTACGTACACCTGCGTGACGAAGGAACTTTCACGGTCCCTCTGGCGTATATAAGGTGTGTATGAACCCCTGTGGTGCGCCGGAAGGTAACTCATGAAAGCAAAGAAGATCGCCATCATTATTGGTGTCGTATTGCTCCTGGGCGCAATTGTTGGATTCACTGTCAACCAGAGCCAGAAAAACGTCGTGACGGTCCAAACAGGAAAGGTGGTCAAGCAGGACATCTCCTCGCAGGTCACGGCATCGGGCCAGATTAAGCCCAAGACCATTGTCAATGTGGGCGCCAACGCCATGGGCCGGATCGTCCGCCTGTTTGTGAAGGAAGGCGACAAGGTCAAAAAGGGCCAGGTGCTGGCGCAGCTGGAAAACGTGCAGTCAGCCGCCGATGTCGATATGACTCGCGCGACGCTGACCAGCAGCCAGACTGACGCCGTTGCCGCCGAAGCCGCGTTGAACACCGCGCAGGCACAGTTCAAGAGCAGCGCCGCCGATTTTGCCCGCGCCAAGCTCGAGTTCGAACGCGCGCAAAGTTTGTTTAAGGACCAGCTCATCTCCAAAGCTGATTTTGATACCAAAAAGGCGGCCTATGAAGTCGCTGACGCCGTCCACGCTCAGGACGTGGCGCGCGTTGCCCAGAGCAGAGCGCAGGTTGATTCCGCTCATGGCCGCGTTGGCCAGGCGCGGGCGCAATTGACCCGCGTGAATGACATTCTCAGCAAGACCACGTACACCGCGCCCTTTGACGGCACCGTTACGAATCTTCCGGTGCATGAGGGCGAAACCGTGGTCATGGGCATCCAGAACTCGCCCGGCAGCACGCTGATGACGGTGGCCAACATGGGTGTGATCACGGCTGAAGTGCAGGTGGATGAAACCGATATCGTCAACGTAAAAATTGGCCAGCAGGCCGAGGTCACGATTGACGCCATGCCGAACCAGACCTTCAAGGGCAGCGTAACCGAGATCGGCGACAACGCCATCATCCGCTCCACCGGCGTCTCCACATCGCAAAGCCTCGCCGGCAGCCAGGAGGCAAAGGATTTCAAAGTGGTCATCACCCTGAGCGACCCTCCGGCCAACGTGCGGCCAGGACTCTCCGCCACCGCCAAGGTCACCACTGGCACGGAGCGTGACGCGGTTGCGATCCCCATCCAGGCGCTCACCATGCGTGACAAGAATGATCTGGAAGCGCAGAAGAACCCCGGCAAGGCCGCCAGCAAAACCGCGCCTGCGCCACCTCCCGGGAAAAAGGAAAATAACGATATTCAGGGCGTTTTCGTCATCAAGGACAGGAAGGCTGAGTTCCACCAGGTGGTAACCGGCCTGACCGGCAGCACTGAAATCCAGATAAAAACCGGTCTGCAACCGGGCGACGAGATCATCACCGGCAGCTACAAGGTGCTCAAGACCCTGCGCAACGGCGCCGGCGTGAAAGTAGATAATTCCTTGGCCAACAAGGGAGAGTCGTAACACTCGCGCCTTTTCTACGTCTAATAAAGAAAGAGAGTGGGGTTCTCGAGTGGCGGACCAGGAGAAAAGAATGTCAACACAAGTCGCCGACATTTCGGAAAGGGTGATCGTGCCGCCTTCGGATTGCATCATCTGCACCGAAGACCTGTGGAAGACCTACCAGATGGGTGAAGAACAGGTACACGCGCTGCGCGGTGTCAACCTGCGGATCGACCGCGGCGAATATGTTGCCATCATGGGCCCGTCCGGCTCCGGCAAGTCCACGCTCATGAACCTGATTGGCTGCCTGGATACGCCCACCAAGGGCCGCTACTGGCTCAATAGCAACCTGGTAAGCGAACTTGACGATGACGAGCTTGCGCGCATCCGCAATAGAGAAATCGGCTTCGTCTTCCAGACGTTCAACCTGCTGGCCCGCGCCACCGCCCTGCACAACGTGGAGCTGCCGTTGATCTATAGCGGTACGCCGGCG